>CAZHRD010000001.1:0-10215 GCA_964533985.1 uncultured Candidatus Saccharibacteria bacterium
ATGAAATTTCTTATGAGAAAACCTCAGAACTGGTGAAGTACTTAAATCGGCTATCCGACTTATTGTTTGTCATGGCGCGATATGTTAATTTTAAACTTGGTATAAAAGAAAATCTTTGGAAAACAGACCATGAATAAAATCTATTATTTATTATTAGCCCTACTCGTGATAGTTAGCGTCGGATTAGTGGGAATTTTGGTAAAAAGAGCCGGTCAAGCCGACAAATATTTTGAATACCAGAAATCGCAGACGGAAAGCACCTATGAGTCAAATTAATTTTTTGTTATGATACCAACATGTTCAAAGTATCGGAATCCAAAACCATACCGGATGTTGAAGCCCAAATATTAGAGTTTTGGAAAAAACACGACATCTTTAAAAAATCAGTTGAACTCCGTCCCGAAAACAATCTTTACGTATTCTATGACGGTCCTCCTTTCATTTCAGGTTTACCTCATTACGGGCATTTACTAAGCTCTGTGGCTAAAGACATTGTGCCAAGGTATTGGACTATGAAAGGCAAAAGAGTGGAAAGAGTGTGGGGTTGGGACGCGCATGGTTTGACGGTGGAAAATAGTGTGCAAAAGAAGCTCGGTATTAAAAAGAGACGCGATATTGAGGAGTACGGTTTGGAGAAGTTTATTCAGGAATGTTATCGATACACCTCAGAGACTTCGGAAGAATGGGTGTGGTACATAGATAAGATCGCTCGCTGGGTGGACATGGAACACGCCTATAAAACTATTGACCGGGACTACATGGAGTCGGTCATTTGGGCTTTTAAACAGCTCTATGAAAAAGGTTACATTTATCAAGGTGTTTATACTTCACTTTTTTGTACCACTTGTGGCACACCTGTGTCCAACTTTGAAGTGGCCATGGACAACACCTACAAAGAGGTCGAAGACCCTTCTATTACCGTCAAGTTCAAGGTCACCACCAAAGGAAAATTCAAGGGTGATTTTATTTTAGCCTGGACCACCACGCCTTGGACTATACCGTCAAATAGAGGTTTAGTGGTTGACCCCAAAGAAGAATACGTGAAAGTTGCATATGAGGGCGACAATTTGATCGCGGCCAAAAAGAGACTCCAAGAAGTATTTAAAGATAAGAAGTTTAAGGAGATCGAAACATTCCCGGGTAAGGAACTTTTAGGATTAGAGTATGAGCCTCCCTATGAATTTTATATGGCGGGAGAGCACGATTTTAAAGTGTACGAATTTGAGGGCATGGTGACTATGGATGAGGGAACCGGCATTGTGCATTCGGCCCCGGGATTTGGAGAAATAGATACGCAAATGGGGTATCACTACGGTGTAAGCATTATGTTGAGTCTTGACGATGAGGGTAGGTTTACGGCGGGCACCTCCGGAAAGAACCCCTATGAAGGTATGTACTACGCTGACGCTAATGACGAGATCGACAAAGACTTGCAGGAACGAGGCCTACTATTTAGAAGCGAAAGAATGGTTCACAGATTTCCTTATCACGATAGATGCAACACTTGGCTCATTCAAAAAGCGCAAAATTCTTGGTTTGTCGATATACAAAAGCTAAAACCGGCCATGCTTAAAAACAACGAGGATATTAATTGGGTTCCACATCATTTAAAAGAGGGCAGGTTCAAGCATGTGATAGAGAATTCGCCTGACTGGTGTATTTCAAGGTCAAGATTTTGGGCAACCCCTATGCCAGTTTGGGTAGCCGATGATGGAGACCTCATTGTAGCCGGGTCCATAAAAGAAATTGAGGAATTATCAGGTCAAAAGGTGGAGGACCTCCACCGGCCTTACATTGACGCGATAACCATAGAAAAAAACGGTAAAACCTATAAAAGAATACCGGAAGTTTTGGATTCATGGTTTGAAGCCGGTTCTATGTCATTTGCGCAATTTCACTACCCGTTTGAAAATCAAGCCAAGTTTGAAAAGAATTATCCCGGTGATTACATCATTGAATATATTGCTCAGGTTAGAGCCTGGTTTAACATGATGCATAGATTATCCACGGCCTTATTTGATTCGAGCTCATTTAAAAATGTCATTACAACAGGAGTTATTGCCGGCGATGATGGCAGAAAAATGAGTAAGACCTACAAGAACTATACTGACCCTAAAGAGGTTTTAGAAACTATTGGGGGCGACGCGTTGAGGCTTTATTTTATGAACTCACCTCTAATGTTGGGTGAGAATGCTAATTTTGATATTCAGGAGCTAAAAAATAAATCGAGAAATGTCTTAAATCCTCTATGGAACTCCTTAAAATTCTTCTTAATTTATGCCAATTTTCATGATTGGAAACCGGACAAGAAAGGTGGCGTACCGAAAAGCGACAATATTTTGGACCAGTGGATCATGGCCAGGCTGCACGAGGTTATCAGGGATTTCACCGTAAATATAGAAAACTATTTAATTCCACAAGCCTTACAACCTTTGGAGGATTTTGTTGACGATCTTTCCAGATGGTACGTAAGAAGGTCCAGAGACAGAATATCGGCCAACGAAGGAAAATCCCTTGATGTTTTCTACTATGTTTTGATGACTTTTTCTAAAGCCTGCGCCCCGGTTATTCCCTTTATGGCTGAAGAGATTTATCAGGGACTAAAGGCAAAAGGAGACAACACCAAAGAATCAGTTCATTTGGAAGATTATCCTGAATTTGATCAGAATTTGATCGATGCCAACCAAGACATTATGAAAAAAATGAAGCAAGTCAGAGACCTGGTGAGTTCCGCTCTATCAATTAGGGTCGAGAACAAAGTGCCGGTGAGACAGCCTTTAAGGAAGATGACTGTGTTTGAGGAAATAACATTGGACGAAATGTATTTGGATCTGATTAAGGATGAGGTCAATGTGAGAGAGGTAGTTTTTGAGAAGGGTGCTGAGGATTTGGAAGTTATGGTGTTACTGGATCTGGAAATAGACGATGAGTTAAGGTTGGAGGGCACACTGCGGGATGTGATTCGAAAAATACAAAACTTAAGGAAGAAAAATAGCCTCAATGTTGAAGACAAAATAATTGTCACCTATCCCGATGAACCTGAAATCAAAGAAATCGTGAAGAAGTATGAAGATGAGATCAAAGAAAAAGTGTTAGCCGATAAACTTGAGCCGGGAACAGATTTTAGTGTAAAAGCTCTCTAAGCATGCTTAAAAAATATAATCTACCGCTGATAATTTTACCCATCATAATATTTGTCTTTGGCTATATTACTTTATTGTCCACGTCGCCTTCCCTTATAAAAAATTATGTCTTGTTCTTTGTGATCGGGCTTGTGTTCTATTTTATTTTTGCCTCGATTGATTATTCCGTTTACAAATATATCTGGAAGCATGTTTACGTTTTGGCGGCTGTCCTGCTTTTTGTGACCTTTTTATTTGCCGAATTTAGGTCTGGTTCTGCCCGGTGGCTAACTCTAGGTCCTATCAACTTTCAAACTTCCGAATTTGCCAAAATCGTCCTCATAATTAGTCTTTCAGCCTATATCTCAGAGCATTGGCAGGATCTAAATTCGGCCAAGACGCTTCTGTTTGTGGCCATGATGACTCTTTTATATATGGTGCTTATCTTTATGCAGCCCGATCTGGGAACTTCTTTAGTTATTATAGCCCTGGCAGTGGGCATCCTTTTTTATGCCGGCTTAAAAAAAATCTATATCCTCATAGCCACACTTTTGTTAGGTATTTTCTCCGCACCTTTGTGGGGTATGCTCAAGGACTATCAGCAAAGGAGAATTACCGTGTTTCTAAATCCCCAGCTTGATATTTTAGGTTCCGGTTACAATGTTATTCAGTCGATTATCGCTATTGGTTCGGGCGGCGTAAGCGGGAAGGGTTTTGGACAAGGTACACAGGCTAATCTTAAATTCCTGCCGGCCTATTGGACCGATTTCATATTCGCGTCTTTTGCTGAGGAATGGGGATTTTTGGGAGTGTTCATATTCATTTCCGTTTTTACGTTCTTTTTATTCTGGATCTTAAAAACGGCCAATGAGACAACTGACTTGTTCGGAAAGTTATTATGCATGGGAATATTTATGGTGTTTTTTACACAGTTCACAGTCAACGTGGGTATGAACTTAGGTATCATGCCCGTAACGGGAGTTACTCTACCCCTGGTTTCATATGGAGGCAGTTCCATGCTATTTTCGATGAGCATGATCGGCATAGTTCACAATATTTGGTCGAAAAATGACCCTATGATTTAAATTTATCAACACACCAGTGTGTGTTATATTTAGCATATGCAAGATTTAATCGTGTCTCTTAGCGAAAACATACTCAAAGTAAGTACTATAGAAAATAAAGAATTTAAAGGTGTGTCAGCTGATGTGACCAAAGAAGTTGTAAATGACTACAAGATTCTTAACGTCGTCGAGTTTTCTACCATCCTCAAAGATTTGATCACGACTGTGACCGCAAAAAACCCCCGCAGTCTATCCCTTAATATTCTGATCCAGCCTAACGATGTGGTGCTTAAATTTGTCCCGGTAAATAAAAATGGCGGAGATGTTGAAGATCAGATCATTAATGAAATAAATACCAAAGAAAAGGAATTACCGTTAGAAGAAATGTATTTTTCGTATCAAAAGATAGCCCCATTTGTGTACCAGTTCATTGGCGTTAAAAAAGATATTATTGATGCCTACATTGAGGTTTCAAACACGGTTGGCATAGGTTTAAAGAGCATTATCCCGTGGGTGATGCTGCTACCAAAATTCACTGACCGTAATGAACCCTCCATCTATTTGACCAGAACTTCGGGTAAACAGATTGTGGCATTATCGGAATTTAACGGGATTTTCTTTTCCGGCATTTATGAAGACGAAAAGTCCACCCAAGAATTACAGTCATTGGTACAGGAGTTGTCAATTTACAAAAGAAAAGACCCCATCACCAAAGTTTACATCTACGATTACGAGAATTTTAGTCTTAATCGGGATTATGAAGTGTTGGACTTGGAAATCCCAAATAGTGATCTGGAAGAAGCCAAAGGTTATGAAATGCATTTGCTGCAAGGTCATATGATTGGGAAAGATCAAGACATTTTAGTGAGTCAGACTAACCTTATCAATTTACTGCCGGTTCCGGTTATACAAAAAGAAACCAACAAGGCGTTAGTGTACGCTGGGGCGCTGTCGTTAGTATTGGTAGTGGGAGGTCTGATTGGTGGCGCTATGCTTTTAAATAAAAATAGGGAACCCAAGGTTTTAGAAAATACAGCTCAAAATACTGAAGTTTTAAGTGAGAATAATCACAAGGACGATTCCCAGCCCGCAGAGACACAGCCGGAAGAGGTAAAGGCTGACCTAAATAGAGAAGATCTGACTATCCGCATAGAAAATGGAGCCGGTATTCCGGGTGTGGCAGGGAGAGCCCAATTAGTCTTAGAAGAATTTGGTTATCAAGTGGTTGGGATTGGGAATGCGGCTGAGGGTGGCAAAGGCTCGACACTGATAAAAATAAAAGCCGACAAAGCCGCTTATCTTGGTTTACTTAAGGAAGACATGAAGGATGACTTTACAGTCGTCACGGAAGAAGATCTTGACACTAGCTCTGACTACGACGCCCTTATAGTTATTGGCACCGATGCAAAAATCTGATCACTACATTTGTAAACACTGTAAAAAGGTAGTTTCTTACAAAGCTCCCGGTACTAAAAATAGGAATCATTGTCCTTTTTGCTTGCATTCGCTGCATGTGGACAGCGAGGTGGGGGACAGAAAGTCCAAATGTTGGGGTTTAATGGTGCCTATAGGAAAAATGTATAAAAATGATGGGGAAGAGGTTTTGGTGCACGAATGCCAAAAATGCGGTTTAGTGAGGAAGAATAGGATAGCCGGGGACGATGACTGGGATTTGGTTGAAAATCTGCCAGTTCTAGACTTCTTTTAGTTTTTATTGTACTATTCTTTCTGTTTCTTATGACATACGCAATCATCCGCTTCGGCGGTAAACAATTTAAAGTATCTGAGGGCGATAAATTTCATTCCCCTCGTTTAGAAGACCCGAAAAATGAAGTTTTACTCTTTGATGACGGGGAAAACATTGAGATTGGTACCCCTATTTTAGAAGGGCACGAAGTTAAACTGGAAAAAATAGAGGACGGTAGAGATAGAAAAATAAGAGTCGGCAGATATAAGAGCAAATCAAGATATAGAAAGATAAAAGGTCACAAACAGCCATTTAGTGTCTTTAGAGTGACGAAAATAGGTAAAAAGGGCGCTAAGGTGGAGAAAACGGCTGAAGTTAAGGCTGAAAAAGTCGAAAAGGCTGAAATCAATAAAGAGGTTAAGACTAAAGCCAAACCAAAAGTAAAGATTGCAATCAAACCCAAGGCCAAGCCCGCTGCTAAGCCCACTGTAAAGCCCGCCGTTAGAAAAAGAGGCCGTCCGGCCAAGAAGGAGGAAAAAAAGTAAATGGCGCATAAAAAAGCAGGCGGTGCCGCCGCTAGACAAAAAGGAAACGTAATCGGTAAGAGACTTGGTATTAAAGTTTTCGGTGGAGATGTGGTAAAACCGGGACAAATTATTGTTCGACAACGAGGCAGAAAATTCATTCCCGGTGAGAATGTGGGTATGGGCACAGACTTCACTATTTTTTCAAAAATAGATGGGATAGTTGAGTTTGTCTTTAAGAATAGAAAAAAGAAACAGATTAATGTTCGATCATCCTAAAACTGCTAAAAGGATAGTAAACTACAGCCGCTTTTCCAATTATTAACTCTTTCCTAACCGGTCCAAAACTTCTTGAATCAGAGCTTTTTTCCCTGTTATCGCCCATTAAAATATAGCTATCTTTCGGGACAGTATATTCAGCACCCTCCTCCATGTTTTTGTTGCCGTAGGTGAGGGCGCCGCTGTCTAAGTAATATTCATCGAGCATATGACCATTGATGTAGACACGTCCGCTTGAGATCTTTACAATATCAAATGGTAAACCGATGACCCTTTTTATCAGTAAGCGGTCATTTTGCTCCGGATGTTTAAAGATAACGATATCGCCGCGGTCAATGGGCTTGAATCTTACGGATAATTTTTCGGCTAGAACCTGCTCTTGGTCTAAAAGAGTAGGATACATGGAGTCACCGGTAACTTCCAAGAGCTGTCCAACAAAGAGGTAAACCAGCAAAAATATGGTGGCGCTAATGATAGTTATCTCTAAAATATCGAAAAAAATAGTGAGAAAGTTTCTATTTTTGTGGGCAGCCATACTATTATTTTAGATGAAATATTGTAAAATTACAGTACCAAAATGGCTTTTGGACTCATAGCTCAGTTGGTAGAGCGTTCGGGTCACATCCGAAAGGTCACAGGTTCGAACCCTGTTGAGTCCACCAAATGACTTAGTGAACGTAGTGAACTTAGTCAGTTGATGTGCAGAGCCACCAAGCTAATCCTCCACAAACTTCTCACCCAGCAAATTCCACAACTCTTCGTAACCACCATCGTACCCCAGCGCCCAAATGCCCACCCCGGCCAAATCAAGTTGATTGACCATGTCGTATTTTAATCTCAAAGAATCCACATCGTCGTAATAAACTTCTCTAATAGAGCTGGTTTCCGGACTCACATAAGTAAAATATGGCGTCTTGGCCAAATTGTCCCATTTAATATCCGGTCTCGTTTTTATAATCGTTTCCATGATATTCTCATAGGTTTGAGATTGAGAGTAGCCAATGTCGTCAGCGCCGCTTATTCTTGAGGCATACTTTTCATCCCGTTCCACTACCCAGTTGTAACCGTAATAGGGCACACCCAAAATTATTTTATTGGGAGGCGTGAAGGATCGATAATCTTTGATCATGGTTTCGATGTCGTATTCGGCGTAAACACCTTTGCCACCAATGGGAGCGACCGGACCGGCGGTATCAGATGTGGGACGATGAAAGTCATAGGCCATAATAAACAACAGATCAGCCGCTTTGCTTAAGCCCTCAATATCGGTTACTCTATCTTTTACAATCGAATCAGCAAACGTGGCTACCACTAAAGTGGATTTCCCAAAAGTCTCGTCTAGCTTTTTATTTAAGAAATCAACAAATTGGGTGTACTGTTGGGCTTTCTCAATCGGCGTGTACTCAGCGTACTCAAAATTTAAATTAACATCAGTCAAGTCATGTTCTTTAAGTTCGGCAATAATATTATTAGCTAAATTATCCCAGCACTCCCGACAATCCAGAAATCTATCCGAAACCTCGTCCACGTGGGAAATAATAGTAGGAGACACTCGCACCCCATGCAACTTGGCTTCTGCAATAACTCTTTTTAGGTCGTCACTGTTTTTCCATTGGTTATACCCGGGAACGGTTTCACCATTTTGGTATTTAATAAAATCTCCTTTTTCGTTAATGTGCAATCCAAAATAGGCAATGTCGGTCAGCCGGTCATACTGGATATATTTTGCCCTTTCCAAAGTCCAATAAGGTAGGTAGCCGTAAACAATTTTAGTAGGAGGTTCGCGCTTGTTAGTAAGGGATAAAATGCTAAGAGAATCGCTAGTGGGAGACAAAATGGTGAGTGAAGGATTGCGTTTGTTAACGTAGTAGTTAGTCGAATATAACAGGCCTAACGCCACAACCATAGAGACAGAGGCTATCATTGCCGTTTTAATCTTCACAAAAGACATTGTACGTTAAATTGTAATATTTATGAAGAAATTTGGCTAAATGATAGAATATCCTTGTGAATAAAAGGTTATTTCTATATGCCCTGGCCTCTTTTATTATGACCCTGGTGGCTTTATTTTTTATGGCCATACGGTTCGAACCAAAAAATACGGAAACCTATTCCGGCGACATAATTAATTATGTACAAAAAAAGATTGGTTTAATTCCCGAGTGTGATTATGAAGAGAGTATTGAATATTACTATTATGTTGATTCCCCTTGGGACAAAAATAATAAATTTGGGCTATACATATATGCGGAAAATGAGAATTTCTTTGAGATGGCGCAAAATCTGATTAATTCCAATGGGGGTGACTGGGGTTACGTCACTATTCCCTACAATGTCAAGGACCGAGACTTTGATAAGTGGGACCGTGTATTTCGACAATTAAGAAATAAGCATCTCATCCCCATTATTCAGCTTTGGGATATTGACTTGGATAAATATGAAGAACAAACACAAGAAGCGGCTGAGTTTTTAAATAGATTTGTGTGGCCGGTAAAAGAAAGATATGTCAGCGCCTACAATGAGATGAATTCGGCTAATTTTTGGTATGGCGAAATAGATCCCGAAGAGTATGCGCATGTACTGGATTACACCATTTACACTTTTAAAAATGCTAACTCTGACTTTTTCATGCTTAACGGGGCCTTTAATATCAGTGCTCCCAGTAATGCGGATCATATGGACGCGCTCATCTTTATGTCGCGCATGAACCAGGAAGTAAATGGTATTTTTGATAAGCTGGACGGATGGGCCTCGCATTCTTATCCGCAACCCAATTTTAGTGGAAATCCTAATGCGGTAGGCAGGTGGGGTGTTAGGGCTTATGCTGATGAGCTTAGTTATCTTAAAAATGGTCTTGGCGTCACTAAGGATTTACCCGTATTTATCACGGAGACGGGATGGGCGCATGCTCAGGGCAAGGATTATAACGCCAGCTACTTGGACGCGGAAACAGCCGCCGAGTATATCAGGATTGCTTATGAGGAAATTTGGCTGCCGGATGATCGAGTAAGAGCGGTTACGCCTTTTACTATCAGGTATGCGGCGCCTCATGACCACTTTTCATGGATCAACGAAGACGGTGTGCCCTATATCCAGTATGACAAAATCAAATCTATTGATAAAATAGCAGGTAATCCCCCACATTTTGAAGTTAAAGAACAGAAAGTATCCGGCTGCAACTAACAACCGGCAGCAAAATATGAACAAACAAGATACATCGTACAAAATAGCTAGCAACACGGCTTACCAGATGATGGGCAAGATAGCTACCATGTCTATCACTATTCTGGCTACGGTTTTGATCACCAGGCAGTACGGACGGGAAGCTTACGGCGAGTTTAGTCTAATGCAAGGCTGGCCGGCGCTAGTATTTATCATTGTCGATTTTGGGCTCAACGCTATTGCCACCAGAGAACTAAGCAAAGACTTTTCTAAGGCTAATAAATATATTGGGAACATACTCATCTTGCGGCTGCTGATTTCCCTGTTTTTTATTGTGAGCCTGGGTGTGGCTTTAGCCTTTTTCCCTTATTCGGCCG
>CAZHRD010000001.1:10225-16639 GCA_964533985.1 uncultured Candidatus Saccharibacteria bacterium
GAACTTAAATTTGGGGTTCGATTATGCTTGCTCTTAATTTTGACGCAGTCTTTGTTTACCACTACCAATATAGTTTTTCAGACCAAGCTTAGGTACGATCTATCCACAATTTCGCTGGTGACCGGATACTTAGTGGTACTGGCCGCCATTTTAGTTTTTTCGCACTTAAAATTAAGTGTAGTTTGGGTAAGTTTCAGTTATGTTTTAGGCGGTTTTGTCACTTTTTTGGTGGCTTTGAAGTATTTAGCAGTGTTGGGCGTAAAGCCGGTACTAAAGTTCGATAAAGAAACGACTAAAACCTTGTTGTGGCAAACTTTACCTATAGGCATTATGTTCATTTTCAGCCAAATGAATTTTAAAGAAGACGAGATCCTACTTTCTATTTTGAAGTTGCCTATGAAATATGGTTTAAACAATACGGAATCAGTGGCCGTTTACGCGCTACCGTACAAGATATTTGAGGTATCTCTGGTCATCCCCACCTTTTTTATGAATTCGGTTTATCCGGTTATGGTGAGGCATATGACCGAAGGCGCAAAAAGACTAAAAAAAATTTTCATGAGCTCCATTTGGGTATTAATTGCTTCCGGAATAGGCGCGGGTTTGGCGGGAATTTTATTTTCCGATTTGGCCATAAGACTTCTTGGTGGCGCCGAATTCCAACAATCGGTGGTAGTGTTAAAGATTCTTTTAGGAGGCTTAGTATTTTACTATTTAACCCAACCTCTTTCCTGGCTCATTGTAACCTTGGGGAAACAAAGGTATCTGCCCTATATTTACTTGTTGGCGGCTGTTTTTAATCTGATCGCTAATTTGATCTTTATTACTAAATTTTCGTTTTACGCCGCGGCGGTTGTAACCCACGCTTCCGAAGTCCTAATTTTAATTATGTTGTTATTTGCCGCTAAAAAAGCTTGGAAACTCCACTATGCTTAAAGCCCTATTTTACATTTGTGTGGTGATACTTTCTTTGGGGCAGTTGGCTGCGGTTGGTCAGATAGGGGACTCAAAGCTATATCTGTTCGATTTGCTAATGGTTTTGTTTGGAGTTTTGGGGAGTTTGTATTTTCTAATTAAAAAAGAGTTTAAGATTTCCAAATATTTAATTTTGATGTTTGTTTTCTGCTTTGTGGCCGGGTTGTCTTTAGTTTACAATTTGCATGCACTCTCAGGTCAGGAAGCTTTGGTGGCCAGTTCTTATTTGGGACGATTATTCTTTTACATTTTAGGCGCAAATGTAGTTTATAACTTGTTGGAATCGGGGAAATTAAGCACAAAAGAGATAGTGACTGCCTTTATTTATTCGGGCATATTCATTTCTTTGGCAGGTTTTGTGCAATTACTGGTTCTGCCCGATTTTACGGTTCTAGATCCGGTTTTAGGATGGGACCCGCATAAAAACAGGATCGCATCAACCTTTTTCGACCCTAACTTCACCGGCGTTTATCTGACGATGGTTTTTGCAGTGTTTTTGTTTAAAGACCAGTTTTACAGCCAAAAAGAGCTTAAAGACAAGAAGAAATGGTTTCTTGCGGGCACAATAACCGTGCTTTTGGCTGTCTTTCTAACCTATTCCAGGAGTACTTGGGGCATGTTGGGGGTGACAATACTATTATATGGGTGGTTTAAGTCAAAGAAACTAGTGTTTTTGGCTTTAGTGATAGCATTTATGGCCTATTTTGCTGTGCCAAGGATACAGACCAGGCTCACCGGCATCACAGATCCGGCCGATTCGGCCCACTTTAGGCTTATTTCATGGGGAAATACACTAGAAGTTGCTCAAGATAACCTGTTTTTAGGGGTGGGGTATAACGCTTTTAAAAAAGCCCAGATTGATTATGGTTTCCTAACTCCCGATACCATAAATGAACATGGTTCTACGGGCTCAGATTCGAGTCTGCTGCTGGTTTTGGCGACAACCGGGTTGCTGGGACTCTTTATATTCCTAGTGGCTTTGGGTTGGCCTGCGTTTAATAGCAAAACGTTGTTTTGTAGCGTTTTTATAATCCCGTTAGTTTTGCAGTCAAACTTCACGAATTCACTGTTTTTTCCGCAGATTTTGTGGTTGTGGATGTGCGCAACAGTTCTAATAAATGTTTCTGGAAATATTTCGTCTAGTTAGACTCTTTTTGGTACTTAATCCCAATCTTCACAATCTCAGAATTACCGGCGTCATCAACCGCCTCAATCTTAACAACAACATCGCCTTCTTTAACTCCCAGTAAAAATTCAAAAGAAAGATTTGGTTTTACCACTGCCAGTTTATCATTGATCCTGACTTTAGCTTTTTCACTCACACTTCCGCGCACCATAACTCTCTCATTTAGGTTTCTGATCACGTCACCATCTCTAGGTTCCTCGATTTTGATCTTAGGCTTATCTTTATCAACCGTAATTACTCTTGTTTCTGACTTTTCGCTCTCATTGTTTGTGCCGTCAAAGGCTTTGGCAAAAATAGTGTTTCGGCCCTCAATTAAAGCCACATTCTCAAATATAAATTTGCCGTCGCCGCCTACTAAAACTTCTCCAATGGGAGGACCGTTCACATACAGTTTTACGTTGGTGCCTTCTTGTGCGTAGCCTTCTATGGTTAATTCCTCTGCGTTAACTGCATCCGGAAGTTCGGCAAAGGAAGGCGTGCTGAGGGTGACTTTGGCTTGGGGGCCTTCTTGGTTTCGATTAACGGATATAAATCCAAATAAAGCGCCTATTTGGGGTCCGAAGAAATTTAGGATTAAAATGCCTCCTAATATAAAGCCGAAAATTCCTAACAGCGCAAATCTGAGTTTTTTGGATAACTCTTTTTGGTTGTATAGGCTAGTGGTAGTTTTTTTTATCGAACTATATGTTTTAGCCACGAAGAGATTTTAACAAATTTATGCTTATAATTCTTTCAAAAACTCTTTCAAGTCGTCTTTAAGGTCTTTTCTTTGCATGGCAAACTTTAAAGTGGCTTTGATGTAATGCAAAGGATCGCCGGTAGTAAGCCATTCGCCCTCAATGGGCTGTGCAATGACGACTTTACCTTTTTTAACGGAACGATCAATAGCATCAGTGAGCCAAAGTTCGTCCCCTTTGCCTTTAGGAGTTTCAAATAATTCTTTTATAACCTCAGGAGAAAGAATAAATCGACCAAATTGAGCCATCCTAGAAGGAGCTTCCTCTAGTTTAGGTTTTTCTATGACTCCTTTTATTTGATAAGGAACATTGGCGTCTTCCAGGTAGTCGAAAATACCATATTTATGAACCAGCTCATCAGCAACCTCTTGCGCGCCAATGACCGCCGACGGTTCGTATTTTTCATAAATTTCGATTAATTGTTTAACAACCGGCTTTTTAGATAGGGTCATATCGTCCCCAAACATGTAAACCACGGCTTCGTCGTCGTCAATCACGCTTTTAGCAGCCATGAGGGGGGCACCGTTGCCGTAGGGATAAAGTTTGTGCTGTCTTACATAAATGAAATTGGCCAGGCCGGGTATGTTTCGAACCATTTCATAAGCTTCATCTTTGCCGGCTTTTTTTAGAGCCTCTTCAATTTCAAAGTGAGTGTCAAAATAGTCTTCCAAAATGTGAAAACCAGCGCGGGTAACTAAAACTATATCTTTGATACCGGAATCAACCGCTTCTTGGACTAGGTGGTGAATGATGGGCTTATCTATAATGGGGAGCATTTCTTTGGGTTGATTTTTAGTGGCGGGGAGGAATCTGGTGCCGTATCCGGCGCAAGTTATGATGGCTTTGGTGATTGGTCTTTTGTTATTTTTCATAGTAATGGTAATTATACTAAAAAATTGGAGCCAGCGGTCAGAATCGAACTGACGACCTAACCCTTACGAAGGGCTTGCTCTACCCCTGAGCTACGCTGGCGCGCAAACGTGTAAGAAATGGAGCGGGTGACGGGGATCGAACCCGCGATCTTCTCCTTGGGAAGGAGACGCTCTACCACTAAGCCACACCCGCAATAAAGGCACTGCCATATTATACATAAACCAATGGGGATTAAACAAAAATATATCTCTGCGTGGGTGCGCATCTACAACTGCAACTAAGGTGGGCACGTTAGCTTTAAAGACTGCGAGCAGCCGTTGCTATGGCAAGACTAATGTCTGTCCAGGCACGATAAGCGCCTGTTGACCGTTAGGCAGATAACCAATGTCCGATGAATTCGTATCGAGTATCTTTGTCCAATCTGCACCATTTCCATATCTGGCTTCTGCTATTTCCCATAACGTATCTCCGGACTTTACAATATAAGAACTTCCGGAAATATCACCTTCCTGATAATCTGTAGCAATCCATTTTGCAAAAACTGAGTCAGTATCTGCTCCCGGTATTTCCTCTTTTATATCCATTGGCCCTCCTTTTCCTTGCATGTCATCATTGTCTTGGCCACTGAATAACTCTCTAAGTCTTTCGCCCAGGGTAGCTTTTTCTTTGACTTCTGTATTTTCTGTGGAATCGCTAAGTATATCTTGGTCTGTGGTGCTACTTCTATTGAAGTATGAGTAAGTCGCAAAAACTAGTGCTAGTACAAATAGACCACCGATAATTAATGCTAATCCGTCATTTGACGTTTCATCGTTGGTCGATTTTGAATTTGCCATATGTAACGCACCTCCTGTTCAATTCTGGCTGAGCCTGCTTCGGCCCTAAACAAGTACTATAACAACGGGCAGAAATTGGGGGCAAGTAAAAACAAAAATGTCTCTACTAAGTTTGCTATATTCATTATACACATTACTAGTATGGTGGGGAATACGAAAATTTAATGGCGGGATGGACGGGACTCGAACCCGCGACCTCTTGCGTGACAGGCAAGCGCTCTAACCAACTGAGCTACCACCCCATGTTGCCGTAGTGATTATACTAGTAAAACTATAGTTTATAGTCAACAAGTTGGCAAATGTTGATATACTAAAGGTACGAAATGGGAAAAAGATCTTTTTCAATGCAGAGGAAAATATTTGGCGGTACAAATTTTGTCGTGGTTTTGTGGGCGTTGATATCTCTTTTACGATTAGGTTTGAGTATGGGTAGCAGTACGACAGGGGAGCCGGCCACTCTAACTACGTTTACTTATGCAATTCCGCTTTTATTTATGGCTGTATTAAACATTTTCATCGGCATCACTCTATTCTTACCGCAAAATCAAAATAAAATGTGGGTCATCTCCATGATTATCGTAACGGCAACTCTGGTTGTGTTAAATACTTTTCAAGTCAAAATAAATAAACTTAATCATCCGGAAACTCAGATCTATAAAGTTGCAGATTACTGACACTAATATCTATGCCGAAAACTTATAAATTCGATAACAAAGAAATAATTACTATTTTCAAAGAAGTTCTAGCGGCTATGGAGGTCAAGGAATTCAATTATTTTCGAATTAGAGCTTATCAAAATGTCATCACGGTTATAGAAGGCTTGACCATGAGCGTTTTTAACATGTGGGAGAACAATCGGCTAGACGAAATCCCCGGTGTAGGTGCAACTATAAAAAGTGCCTTAAATGAGCTTTTCACTACCGGCAAAGTAACAGAATTTGAAGCTATAAAACATGATTTGCCGGATGGCATGTTTGAGCTCATTGGCATCAGGGGAATTGGCGCTAAGAAAGCCTATAAATTGGCCACAGCTTTTAGACTAAAATCCAGAGAAGAGGTTTATGTAAGAATTAAAAAAGCAGCAGAAGAACATAAGATAATGGAGCTGGAGGGGTTTGGGGAAAAGTCGGAGCAGCAAATCTTGGAATCTATTTCTGAACTGAAAATGACCAAAAAAGAAAAACCGAGAATGTTGCTTGTCAAGGCTGAGGCGATTGCAGAGAGGGTCGTCGACTACTTAGAGATGCACCCGGAAATAAGTGAGGCCATTGTTTTAGGCTCCTATAGACGAAGACAACCTACAGTGGGGGATCTGGACATAGCCATAAAAACTACTAACCCCGAGGCTGCCATCAATCACTATTTGAAATTTGAGGAAATCGAAGAAGTATTGGTGAGCGGCGACCAGCGGGCGTCGGTGGTGATGGCTAATGATCTTCAGGTTGATATCAGAGTATGTGAAGACAAGAATTTTGGGTCAATGCTACAGTATTTTACCGGTTCAAAAGCTCATAACATTGTTTTAAGAACTCACTCTTTGGAAAAAGGTTGCTCACTGTCCGAATACGGCATCAAACAAAAAGGCAAGTTAAACGAATTTGCCACCGAAGAGGCCTTTTACGAATATCTAGGCATGGATTGGATCCCACCGGAAATTAGGCAGGGTAAGGAAGAGGTGGAGTTGGCCGCCAAAAAGAAGCTTCCCAAGTTGGTAGAACTTAGCGACATCAAAGGCGATCTCCACATGCACACCATTGCGTCTGATGGGGTTAACACGCTCAATGAAATGGTCGAAACCGCTGTCAGT
>CAZHRD010000001.1:16649-18856 GCA_964533985.1 uncultured Candidatus Saccharibacteria bacterium
CGTGGGAATTACGGACCACGCGCCTAGTGTTCAAAGTCGAGGCCATGATGAAGTAGCCGAAATTATTAAAAACACCAGGGATACTATCGACAAATTCAATGCCGCCCAAAACAAAATCAAAGTTTTATATGGATATGAGGTCAATATTCTGGCCGATGCCACTATTTCGCTACCGGATGAACTTCTCAAACAGCTGGATTACGCCATTGGCAGTATTCACAGCGCCTTTAATCAGGAAAAGGAGATTATTACCAAAAGATTGATCGCCGCTTGCGAGAACCCTTACATAAACATAATTGGTCATCCTTCGGGCCGATTAATAAATGAAAGAGAACCCTGTGACATTAATTGGAGCGAACTTTTTGCCGCTGCCAAAGAAAATGGCACCATGATTGAAATAAACTCTCAGCCTAATAGACTTGATTTGGCGGAAGACTTGGTACCGCGAGCGACGGCTTTAGGTTTAGATCTTATTATCGGTACGGACGCACATGCCACTGACCAGCTTGATTACATGAAATATGGTTTAGATGTAGCCCGACGCGGATGGTGCACGGCCGGAAACATCGTAAATACAAGAAATCTAGAGGGTTTTCAGAAAGCTTTGGATAAAAGCTCAGCCAGATAGAAACCTCGCAGTTAGATTTTTACTAAAAACAAGGTAAAATGAAAATGTAATTATTTATTCGAAAGGAAATTTATGGGAAGTTCATTAATCTTTTTAATTATTTTGGTGGTTGTAGCCTTCTTAATCATCGGGCTTTACAATTCGCTGCAAAAACTTAAGGTAAGAATCAAAGAAGCTTGGAGTCAAATTGATGTCCAGCTAAAAAGACGAGTTGACCTAATTCCGAATATTGTTGAAACCGTCAAAGGTTACGCTTCGCATGAAAAAACAGTGTTCGAAAATGTTACCAAAGCCAGATCCGCGTTAATGGGGGCACAAAACCCCAAAGAAGCTGGCGTGGCCGATGCTGCTTTGACCGGTGCTTTGAAAAGTCTTTTTGCGGTAGCTGAAGCTTATCCTGAATTAAAAGCTCAAGAAGGCTTTCTTAATTTGCAAAAAGAGTTATCGGACACTGAAGACAAAGTTGCCTATTCAAGACAGTTCTATAACAGCGTAGTTAGAGATTATAACTCTAAGATAGTTGTGTTCCCGGCCAACATTATTGCCGGTTTGTTTGGATTTAAGGAAGAAGTATTTTTTGAAGCTGAGGAATCTGAAAGAGAAGCGGTCAAGGTTGATTTTGGTAGCGAAGAGAAAAAAGAGTAAGTATAGTTTAAAAATTGACGCGAAAATGGAAAAGACACCAATCTCCTTTAAAATTGGTGTCTTTTTTGTTAGTACGGCAGTCTTTGTATGTGCTCCGGTGTCCGGGTTATAAACTCGCCCTCAACATAGGTATCATTGCCGATAATGCACTTCCCACCGCCACAGACGGCAGCGATGTAAATGTTTTCAAGTTTGTACAGCCTTTCGGTTTTTACAAGCTTGGCGTCAAAACTATGCGGCGGATTACTATCATCCAGGAATCTTGCAAGTACAGAAGCGAACTCAAGTGTTTCCGGTACGTTCTTTATGTACGGACTTAGGAACTTTTCAGTTTTTACCTGTGTTACGCTTCCCTTATCATAGGTTTTGCCATCTATGATACATCCCATGAGCAAGCAGACCCAAAAGACACAGCTATCGTTTCTTTGACTAAGGTAGGCTTCTTTGTCAATTAGGCAAAGGCGTGGTCCATCATCGGCCAAAAAAACCGACACCCCCTTAAAAAGATGATCAAACATTGTTAGACCTCCTTTATCACATATTATTTCTTGGTGGTTTGTGCCCCTCCACAAAATCTTCCCATCGCACGCTTACCCTGCTCAGTGCCTCCCGTTCAACTTGGTAAACACAATCTACTTCAGGAAGAACGATGAACCACGTTCTCTCAGGGTCGCTACCGGAAATTTTTGGTAATGTGCAAGAAATTTCGACCCCGTTATCATCGAGAAATTTTATGGTTGGTGTATTGTCACCCCTTAGCATTGTGATCTCCCTCTCCACTTGTTGGGTTATTTCCAAAGCTTAATTCCCATGACCTTAGTTTTTTTATACCATCCAACCTGGGTGGTTCACGGTAAGTTACTTTTTTCAGTGCGTCTTCTTCAATAAATAATGTGTTATTCCTTTTGTGTTCACCCCCAAACATTTGGCAATC
>CAZHRD010000002.1:0-9310 GCA_964533985.1 uncultured Candidatus Saccharibacteria bacterium
TTTCCTAAACTTAGTCAGCCCTATCAGCTCTATATATAAGTACAGATACATTAAGGCTTCTTCAAAACTAAGCCTTGAGTCTAAACTAAAACCCAATTTTTTAGTCTTGCCGGTCATGATTCTATCTTTAGTGTCAATTCTCATCTTTTTTAAAGCGGTGATAATCTTTTTCAGGATACGGACATTCTCTTTGTAAAACAGCGCTCTGGCAGATTTAGGTTTGTCTTTAACATAAGATCTTTGGTTAGCCAGTTCCTTATCCAAGTCATCCAAAATCTCAGAAATATTCTCATACGGTGTCAGATCAGAAGAATACTTATAACCTCCAAATGGTTCGAATTCATCTTTCTCAAAGAGATTAGTAATTCTTTCTTCATACTCCTGATGAACCCTGGCGATAGTGTCGTTTAGTTGCTGCACTCTTTTTTCAGACTGATCAGTCACGGCGTCATTGTCGTAGTCAACTTTTATGCCAAGACCCTCTCTATAGATTATATTTATGACCAATTCCTTGATAGTTTTATAATTTATGTCGAATATTCCTAATTTTGGGAAAAGGGTGGACAAGTAACTTACCAACACATGATTTTTGGCTATCAAAATGGCTCTGTCCGGTCTAATAAATTTGGGGTAATTAAAAAATATGTGGGATAGCTTATGAATTGCCACCGTGCTTTTGCCGCTACCCACGCACCCCTGTACTAAACAAAGCTTTCTGGGATCGTCTTCTATAATATCAAGCTGTGATTCTTGGATGCTTTCGACAATATCTTCTAATACACCACCGGTACGTTTCTCAATCTTTTCGGCTATGATAGCCGACTCATCCAGCTGGAGATCGTTGTTGTAGTACTTAAGAAGTGTGCCGTGGTCAATTTCAAATGTTCTTTTTAATTTGAGGTCCGAAATTACGTCACCTTCCGGGGTATCGTATTTTACGTTTTTTTGAGGGTACCTGTATCTATAATAAACAGAGGCTATTTTGGCTCTCCAGTCGGTTATAACCGGTTCTTTTTCTGTATAACCAAACTTTCCTATATAAATCTGTTTTTCGTCACCGTTAGAAGTGTTTACCAGATCGATCCTGGCAAAATACGGGTCTTTTAGTGAATAGTCCATTTCCTCCAGTCGTTTGAACTTGTCCTTCACATTAAAAGAGATATTGTTTTGGTGGAGTTGCTCCAAAAAAGTATAAAAGTCCAGGCCGCTTGTTTCCGGATTTTCTCTCAGATCTTTCAGTTTACCTAAGTTATCTTTGCCCAAATCTTCAAGTCTTAAATTTATGTCTTCCCTGGCAAAATTTAATTTGTCTATGACTTGACTCAGTTTTTCTTTTTCTTGTTGTAGAATTGGGTCTTCCATTAGAGTTTGTACCCTTCCTTGGCAATAATAACTACGTATTCACCTTTTTCTTTTATATCGGACTCTAATATGTTTTTTAGCTCATCTGTTTTTGTATGTTCGAACTTTTTGGTCAGATCTTTGGCTAAGCACACGGTCCTATTTCCTAAAACTTCGTAGATTTGGTTTAAAGTTTTTATGATTCTGTTGGGTGATTCGAATAAAACTAAGCTGGCCTCTTCTTTGCCATGGTTTTTAATGATTTCTTTTCTTTTGCCCTCACCTTTTGGTAAAAATCCAATGAAAGTAAATTTGTCGGTTGGTAATCCGCTTACAGCTAGGGCTGATATTATAGATGAGGGTCCGGGGATTGAAATTACCTCAACGCCTAGCTTTTTTAGATCGCGTACCAAGTTAAAGCCCGGATCCGAGATCAATGGCGTGCCACTGTCTGATACTAAAGCCATGCTCTTCCCATCTCCCAGGCTCTCTTTAATGAAGTCTATGACTTTATTATGCTTCTGATCCGTGTATGGTATTTGAGATTTTTCTATATTGAAATGGTTAAGTAGTTTGGCTGTTTCTCTGGTGTCTTCGGATAAAATAGTATCAACAGACTTTAAAACCTCGATAGCGCGCAAAGTCATATCCTCCAGATTTCCTATAGGTGTGGCTACAATATACAGTTTTCCGGCCGAGGCGCAGTTCATAAGCAACATTTTACCATTATTTTGGGAAATTTATTTTTTTTATAGGACTTTGAGCGTGTTAAGAGATTATTTTAGATTATCAATAATACTTCTAAAATTCTCGATCGGCTCTGCACCTCTAAGCGGTATGACAGACTCTGTGTCCAGATTTACCACGTAACCACCAGGTGTAGCTTGTACGCCGACGTCAAGAGCTGTGTTTACGTCGTAGTCTACAGCTGAAGCGGTATCTTCATTGGCTAAGCATGAGGCAAAAGCATTAACGTCTAAACCTATATTGGCGGCGGCGGTATTAATATTACTAATTGTGAAGCTTCCTCCAAACATCTCATCGGCAAAGGCCCAAAAAGCGTCATTTCCTCCTTGTAGTGCCGCGCACTCACTAGCTATGGCTTTAGCTCTAGATTCAGGATGAAGTTGTTCTAACGGGAAGTGTCTATAAATCCACTTAACCTCACCCGGGTACTCCTTTAAGATTTGTTTGGTTGTTTCATGAAATGAAGCACAGAATGGACAATCAAAGTCGGAATATTCTATAATGGCTATTTTAGCGTTATCGTCACCTCTGACAAAGTCTTCCGCCGTCGGGTACTCGAGATTATCAATATTTTCCGCTTGGGGTACTTGGTCGGCCACAGGCGCAGCGGCGTTATTAACGTTTCCGGCCATGTTGGCATTCTGTTCGTAAAACTTAACTTGAGCCGAAAGTTTACCTATGAAAAAAGCGGCCACAACAGCCAGTATCAATACGGCAACTTGAAATAAATTGGGGGCAATAGAATCGATGAAGTTTGATTTAGTTTTTGACATAGATAGTATTTAAGCGATTATTTCTTGTTTTGTCAAATATTTATGTCCGTCTATGTATACGAGGGATGCGGTCATTTGCATTTTTATATTGTTGCTATAATATTCAAGGGCTGAGAATATGATCAAACAAGCCGAGGCGTATGCCAAAGAAATATTTAAAGATAGATACAGACTTAGCGGTGAATCTCTTTTATCACACTCGATAAAAGTAAAAAACTCGCTGGTTGAGATTGGCGTGGACGACAGCAATGTACTTATAGCTGCTCTTCTCCATCATGTGGTAAGTGACAACATGACCCAGCAAATTGATATAATCGGAAATAAATTTGGTGTAGAAGTAAAAACTATTCTTGAAAATTTTGACAAGATATCAAATCTCCCTATAAATATAGACTCTCCAAACAATCTCAATAAAGAGTATGTTATCCAAACCTATTTGAATTTGTCACATGATCTTAATGTGTTGCTAATTTTACTAGCTGATAAAATGCAGGGCTCAAAAACACTGCACGCGCTAAACCATGAATCAAAACAAAATTCTGCAAACCGTTCGTTACATATTTATGCACCTATTTGCAAGCTGGTTGGATTGAGCGAGTTTTCGTATGAGCTTGAAAAAAATGCCTTCAGAACGCTATATCCTGGCGAGTTTTATAAGATCAGAAATATCTTAAGCCAAGGATCACTTATGACTAGAAATTACCTAAAAAATGTAAGTGAACTTTTAGTTGACCATTTAAAGGAACATGACATTAATTCCAAAATAAGTTTTAGGATAAAAAGTGAGTATTCCATATTTCATAAGTCTCTTACCCTAAAGGAGGAAAAGAAGTTTACCGGGTACGAACATTTAAAAGACATCGCCGCTTTAAGAATAATCGTGGAAACTGTGGAGCAGTGCTACTTGGTAGAAGGATTGCTTAAAGAGCTATGGGAGGTGGACCCTGCTGAGAGGGACGACTACATTGCGGAACCAAAACCGGCCGGTTACAGATCGATACATAACGTGTTTTTTATAGAAGAAGATTTCCCGCTTGAGGTTCAAATCAGAACAGAGGAAATGCATGAAGAAAATGAATTTGGAAATGCGAGTCATATATTCTACAAACATGGCGATAAGTTTAAAAAATATCTAAAAAATAATCCTGATTGGCTTAAAACCCTAAATTATAAACAAGCTAAAGAAGTCTCAGAACTTCAGCACTTTAGTGATAAGGTTTACCCGGTCACACCCAAGGGAGATATCTTTGAACTACCGAGAGGATCTTCTGTATTGGATTTTGCCTACGAAATACACGAAGACATGGGAAATAGATGTGTGGGCGCTTATGTTAACGGAAATATTAAAAAACTTTCTTATCAGGTGCAGGACGGGGAAAGAGTTGAAATAAGAATTTCTAACAAAAACAATGTCAGCCGCGATTGGCTGGATATGGTTACCACACAAAAAGCCAAAAAATGTATCAGAAGGGTTTTAAGGGAGAGAAAAGAAGCAAAACTGGTCAAAGTCTAATTACTTAAAGCGGGTTACTTCAAACGGGCCACTTCTTTGTGAATAGTGTATCTTCTCAATTTTGGGTTGAATTTCTTTATCTTCAACTTATCAGTGGTATTGATCTTGTTTTTTTCGGTTACGTAAGAGCGCAAACCGGTTTCGGTGCATTCTAAACCTATAAGTATTCTGTTGCCTTTTTTCTTTTTAGCCACGAGTGAAAATATAGCCTATACTTAAAGTTATTGCAAGTCGCAGACCGTCTTTATTGACAGTTGCAGCTGTAATTTATAGGATAATGACAATGAAAAGTTTCGATCATACAAAAATTGAAGATCATTGGAAAGATAAATGGTACGAAGACAATATCTACAGAGCCGTAGATTTTTCCGACAAACCAAAAAAATATATCTTGGCCGAATTACCCTATCCTTCAGGAGAATTTCTGCATGTAGGTCACATGATGCGCTACACCGTACCTGAAATCTACACCCGATTCCTGAGAATGCGCGGTTTTAACGTTATGTATCCCATGGGTTGGGATTCTTACGGTCTTCCGGCTGAAACGTACGCCATTAAAGTGGGTAAAACTCCTAAAGAAGTAACTGACAATGCAGCCGTTAAATATAAGCAGGCAATGAAAGATATGGGATATGGCATTGACTGGGATAGAGAAATCAATACCGCCGATCCTAACTATTATAAATGGACACAGTGGATATTTTTAAAGTTGTGGGAAGAAGGCCTAGTGGCACAACGGGATATGCCGGTGTGGTGGTGCGAGGAACTAGGAGTTTTGGCTGACGAAGAAGTTTTATCTGATCCCAAAAGCCCCACCGGTAAAGTGGCTGAGAGAGATCACTATATAGTGCATAGAAAAAACCTCAAGCAGTGGATCTTAAAGATTACTGATTATGCCGAAAAACTTTTAGAGGGCTTAAATGAGGTCAATTATTTTGACTCAGTCAAAAATGGCCAAAGAAATTGGATTGGAAAAAAAGAAGGCGCCATCATTCACTATCCGGTTGAAAACTCAGATGATGAGATAACATGTTTTACCACTAGACCTGACACAAATTTTGGAGCCACCTTCATAGTCTTAGCGCCTGAACATGAATTCGCCCAAAAGGTAGCACAAGAAAACAAGAAAGTTAGAGACTATGTAGAAAAAGCTGTGTCTAAATCTGAATTGGAACGAATAGAGGAAGGTAAAGAAAAAACAGGCGTTTTTACCGAAGAATACGCCACTAATCAGTTAAACGGGGCACGGCTACCTATCTGGATATCTGATTTTGTTTTGTCCGATTTTGGTACTGGCGCTGTGGTAGGCGTTCCCGGTCACGATATGAGAGACTTTGAGTTTGCCAAAAAGTTCGATCTTAAGGTCATAAGAGTTATTAAAGACGATAAGGGAAATGAGGGCGAGATAGAAAAACCGGACGATGTATTTGAAGGTTATAACATTGTTATAAACTCAGACTTTTTAAATGGTTTGAAATCTGATGAGGCCATCACAAAAATAATCGAACATTTGGAAGAAACCGGCATAGGCGAAAAAGCGGTGACTTACAAACTCAGAGACCAAATCTGGTCCAGACAAAGATACTGGGGTGATCCTATTCCATTAATTCATAAGCAAGATGGCACGGTTGAAGCTGACTACAATCTACCTGTAACTTTACCAAAACTTGACGACTTTGAACCTGAAGGCGGCGAAGCCCCACTAGAAAAAGTCCCCCAGTGGTTTAACGTCAAAGCTAAAGACGGGACACCAGCTAAAAGAGAAACCGATACCATGCCAACATGGGCCGGTTCCAACTGGTATTTTATACGCTATATCGATCCTAAAAATGAAGAGGCGTTTGCCGACATGGAAAAACTTAAATATTGGATGCCGGTAGATAAGTATTTCGGTGACGCCGGTCACACAACCGCCCATCTTATGTACTCAAGATTTTGGTATAGATTTTTGTTTGATCACGGTTATGTCCCAAACCCCGAACCCTATCAGTGGCGCATGAGCGGCGGGTTATTACTAGGGGGCGACAGAAGGAAAATGTCAAAATCCCGACCTGAATACGTGGTAAATCCCAAAGATCTGCTTGAAAACTACGGTGCCGACGCCACCCGACTTTATCTGGCTTTTATAGGTCCCTATGAGGAGTCTTATCCGTGGAATGAGAATGGTATCAAAGCTTGTTACAGATTCGTGAAAAATGTGTTTGAGCTAAAAAACAAGGTTACTAAAAAAGAAAGTTCGGAAAAACTGCAAAAAGCCTTTCATAAGATGCTCAAAAATATCACTAAAATGTTGGAAGACTTGAAAATGAATACAGCCGTGTCGGAAATGATGATATTTGTAAATGCGTGCAAGCAGGAAAGATACATCGGTCAAGAAATCTATCTGGAATTTATAAAGGTTTTGGCGCCTTTTGCCCCCTTTACGGCTGAAGAACTTTGGCAAGAACTAAACGGCTTTAAGACTTGGAAACCTGAAAATAGTGTTCATCTTCAAGCTTGGTCCAATTATGATAGAAAATTGGTTATCGACGACGAAATGACTATTCCGGTTCAGGTTAACGGTAAATTAAGAGATGAATTGGTGGTTCCTAGTGACGCGGCTGAGGAACAAATTAAAAAACAAGCCCTGGTACTAGGTAATGTTAAAAAATATCTGGATGATAAAGAAGTAAAACAAGTGATCTACATTAAGGGCAGAATAGTAAATATCGTTATCTAAGCACAAATACCACTCTTACACTTTTTTCGATTTTGGTTGAACCGGGTGAGAAATTAGAGCCGGCTCCACCCATGCCTAAAACTTCACCATATACGCCTGTATTTGAACTCGGTAGCTCTTGTATGCTCAATATCCTTCCAATCCTTTTGTGTTGAGACATAGCTATATTTGAAGCCTTTTGTTTAGCATTTCTTACTGCGGCTGCCAGCAGTGCGGCTTCATTAATGGTGTCTTCGTCAACGGTATAGGTAGGACCGTATACTTCCAGGCTTGTAAGTCCTGTCAAAGCCCCCGAGAACTCACCTACGCGTGTGATGTCTTTTAGTTTCACCTCGATGCTTGTTCCGCCTACCCAAGTTTTCTGTGAAGCGGGTGCAAACCGTACACTTTGATTTTCACTCTTTTCAAAAATGTAGTTGTTGGTGGTTTTCATATCGGCTTCGGCAATGCCAAATTCAAGCAGCATCTCTCTGAGATCATTACCGGATTTAGTGACATGTGAGATGACCAGTTCTTTATCAGTACCCTCATCAGACACAGAGATAATATAAGTGGCCAGGTGATTAAGCTCAGTAGTCGCATGAGTACCAATTACTTCTATTTGTCCGGCTCTTAAAGTTCGAACAAAAGAAAACACCACAAACACGGTAGCAACATAAACAACCAGCTTCAATCTTGGATCTAACTTTTTAAATTCTTTTTGGGCTTTTTGGAACCAAACTATAAGTTTCTTTTTTGGCATGCCCCGATTATGCCACTAAATCGCGCCCTGTCAACTCCAAAAGACTATTCGTGTTTTATTCGGTATATGCTAGGATATAAATATGGGAGAAAAGATAAAAGAGCCGGTTTCCGTAAATCTGCTGTTTAATCACAAGAAAAGGCAAACTACCGTGCCAAAAATCATATGGAGAGATAATCCACACAAAATAGTCACCCACGGACTTCATTACACTTTTAAAGAGGGCGACACTTTGATGCACGTCTTTTCAGTGGCTTCGGAAACAACCAGCTTCAAGTTGATCTTGGATACCGGTTCTCTGATATGGACTTTGGAGGAAGTGTATGACTCAAGTTTTAAATGAACTGGAATTTTCTAGAAAACCCGAAAAGTTTATGCATATTGATTTGAATTCTTGTTTTGCCACCGTGGAACAGCAAGCCAATCCCCTACTAAGAAACAAGCCCATTGCGGTGGCGGCTTATAATTCGCCCCGGGGTGTAATCTTGGCGCCGTCAATCGAAGCTAAAAAGTACGGCATAAAAGTGGGTTTTAGAGTTTCCGAGGCAAAGCAGATCTGCCCCGACATAAAAATCCTGGAGCCTGATACGGAAAAGTATAGATATGTGCATCACGCCTTAGAAAAATTACTGCTGGAATACACTGATCTGGTAGAGCCCAAATCCATTGACGAATTTATTCTCGATTTTGAGAACTCACCCAAGTATGCGGCCGCGGCGAGCAGCAGTAAAGAAACATTGCTGAAAATCGGCCAAGACATAAAAACCCGCATTAAAAATGAAGTGGGAGATTACATGACAGTTTCCATTGGTATTTCAAAAAATAGATTTCTGGCCAAAACCGCGTCTAACTTAAAAAAACCTGACGGCTTAGAGTGCATCGACCAGCATAACTACCGGCAAATTTATGCGGGTTTAGAGCTTATGGACCTCACCGGTATCGGCCAAAAGAACTTGGTACGGCTAAACAGCCATGGCCTACACACGGTTTTAGATCTCTACCATGCTTCAGCCCATGAGCTTAAAACTGTTTTCCAGTCAGTGTTGGGAAATTATTGGTACCTAAAACTTAGAGGATACGAGATAGAAAACTACAAACATGTCAGACGAAGTTTCGGGCACCAGTATTCGCTTCCAAAACCATTAAAAATGCTGCCTGAACTGACGCCTATTCTTACTAAACTGGTAGAGAAAATGGGTTTTAGGCTAAGAAATTCGGGCTATAAAACTCAGGGTGTACATTTGAGCATGCTTTATGCGGATTACACCTACTGGCATATGGGCAAGAAAACCAAAAGAGCCCTCTACGATTCCAAAGATATTTATAAAGAGATCATAAAATTGTTTTTCTTGTCTCCGCAAAAGGAAGTTAGAGTAATGGGAGTGTCTTGTTTTAATCTAACCCGGGCCGACATTATTCAATTGGAGCTTTTTTCTGACACTAAAAAAGATCAAAATCTTACTAAATTACTAGAT
>CAZHRD010000002.1:9320-16621 GCA_964533985.1 uncultured Candidatus Saccharibacteria bacterium
TAACCGTTGGGGAAAGTTTGTTATCTCCCCTGCCAGCATGCTCGGTGCCAAAGGTCACGTGCACGATAGAATAGGTTTTGGAAACATCTAAAGCCTCAAAATTGATATAATAGTCTAGGTTTTATATGAATATACCAATAAAAACACAAGCTGAAATAGAAATTATGCGTGAGGGCGGAGCAATATTGGCGCGCATGCTTAAAGAATTAAAATCTCAGGTTAAAGTGGGACTTGATCTATGGGAACTTGAAGAAAACTTTATAAAAATGTGTGACGATGATAATGTTGTACCTGCCTGCAAAAACTACACTATGTTTAGTTTACCTCCCTTCCCTACAGGACTTTGTATTAGCCTCAACGATCAGTCTGTGCATTGTTTTCCTGTCAAGGGAACTTTGATTAAAGAGGGTGACCTTATTACTCTAGACACGGTAATAGAACACAAAAAAATGTTTTTGGATAGCGCCGTGTCTTTCGGGGTTGGTACTATTAGGGATTCGGACCGAAAGCTTCTAGATACAACTGAAAAAGCCCTCTACGAATCAATAAAAGTTATTAAACCCGGTATAAATCTGGGGCTAATCTCACATACTATGCAAAAAGTGGTTGAAAGTGGGGGTTATTCCGTCCTGAAAGACTACGCCGGACACGGCATAGGCTATAGCATGCACGAAGCCCCCGAAATACCATGCTACGGATCTGTGGAGGATGGCCCTAAAGTCTTAGAAGGCATGGTGTTTGCAATTGAACCTCTAGTATGCGAAAATGAAAACCTTTTAGAACACAGTCCTAACTGGAAAACAAAAACCGCTGATGGCGGTAATTTTGTGCAGTTTGAACATACTGTGCTAGTTAAAAGAGACGGTTACGAGATACTAACCAAATAATATGAACGGAAAAAATGGAGCTTACACTCCACCAAGAATAAAAATGAATAAAAAAGCTTTTGGTTTCTTGGCTGCTTTAGTGGTAGTAGGAGGACTTCTTATTTACTTTTCGGTATTTTTTCCAACCGTCTTTACAGCCATCATAAACTTTTTCTGGATCATGATGTTAATTATTGTGGCTGTCTTTTTAGTTTTGGGCATTTTAGTTATTGCAGGACTGAAAGAAGAGGTGGGTGCGTTTCTAGATGTCCTACTTGAGGGTTCTCTAACGTTAATCGACGCCTTTGATTTCTTAAAAAAACTATACGAACGATTTTTAGTGGTTTTAAAAGATTTTATTTATTTTATTACGCCTATACTGGCAGCGTTGGTCGCTTTTGCCATTTATATTGCTATTTTGGTCATGTACAAGGGTATTGGCATAGAAAATGACGTTACTATTCTCACCGCGGTACTTACCGTAGCCATGGTAGTAGCTGTGGCTGTGCTTAACAGGCCAGTTGCTGTTGATGAACAAATACAAACCTGGATACAAGCCGTAAGAAATAGATTTAAGGACAATTTTGCCGACTTTTTTGAAATTGTCATTTTTGTGTTCTTTTTGACAATGGACTCGGTTAATCTTTTCTTTTTGCCCGATAACCTAAACATTCCGTTACGAGCGCAGATAGGTAACTTTGACCTTATGTTAAGAGCCGTAAATGTTAGCGATCAACTTACAGTGACCATCTATCTGGTCACCATAGGTATATTTTTGGAAATTGTGCGAAACATCATCAGAATAATTGCCATTGCCATGGCTTATTATAAAGAACTACCTAAAGTAGAAGCTAAGATACCTAATGTAAAACAGTCCATTCGATTAAGCTTCAGTGATGCTAAAGACGATTTAGTTAAATTTATTGCCTTTACCACCACCCTAATCTTAGTGTTTTTGATCTTTCCCAGACTAAAATTATTCGCCATGGTCATTACAAGTCTAACCGGTCTAATCTTGGATGGTATCATCCCGGGCCGACTTAAAATAAAAGAGGGTACTGACCTTATCTCAAGAATTATAAATAAGGTCTTTAATCTTTAACCGGACTCTCCCCTACTCTAAGTAAAAAATCATTTTCGTTGAGCCACTTTCTATGACTTTTATAGTCGGGGTCATATTTTGAAACAAAGGTCCAATACTTTTTTGAATGATTCATATGCCGTAAGTGAGCGAGTTCATGGATAGTGACATAATCCACTATGTCTTTGGGAGCGAATATGAGCCTCCAATTTAGGCTTATGGTTTTTTTATTGCTGCATGAGCCCCAGCGTTTGCCTGCACCTGATAGCCTAAACTTACGGTAATCAAGCTCCATGTCTTTTGAAATTTCAAAGACTCTCTTTTCCAGCATTTGCCTGGCCTCCTTTTTTAACTTACTAATCTCGGTTTTTGAATAAACAAAGTTTTTCATCTTTTCTTGCTGCGTTTTGTTTTCCGCCAGTTTTTTGGTTATCCAGGCTTTGTTTTTATCCATGTATTGTCTAACTTTGCTCTCAGACAAACTTTTGGGCGCTCTCACAAGCACATAGCCATTATCGGAAACACTAATGGATACGGTTCTTCTTTTTGAATAAATTATCTTTGTTAAACTATCGTGCATGTACATCTCAAATCTTACAATTTTTATTCAATGTTTGTTATGATAAAAATATGAATTCTGATTTGTACAAAGTAGCCCAAAAAGTTATGTCCGGACATAGAGGAATTTTAGCCTCAGACGAAAGTCTAAACTCAGCCAATAAGAATCTTGTAAAAGCTGGTGTAGAGCCCAACGATGAGCTAAGACGAGATTATAGAGAATTGTTTATAAACACACCCGGACTTGAAGATTATATAAATGGCATCATTCTCCATGAGGAAACCTTTTTTCAGAAAGACGCAAATGGGAAATTGTTCAGAGAAACTTTACTCGAAAAAGGCATAGAAATTATTATCAAAGTTGACGGCGGTACAGAAAAGCTTCCAGGTTCACCAAAGGAAGTTTATACGTTGGGATTGGACCAGTTGGAAGAAGATCTTAAAAAATACTATAGTCACGGTGCCCGATTGGCAAAGTGGAGAGCTGTAATAAGAATAGGTAACAACATTCCTAGCCAAGCTTGCCTGGATAGAAATGCTAAGGACTTAGCTGTTTACGCTAAAACTTGTCAGGAATACAACATCGTGCCTATTGTCGAACCTGAAGTTTTGCTGGATGGCAACCATTCTATAGAAAAAGCCGAAGAGATCACAAGGCTGACTTTATCAACTGTGTTTGAGTATTTATCGCAAGAAGAAGTTGACTTAGAAGCGGTGATCCTTAAAACAAGCATGGTTCTACCGGGAAATGAATTTGGCACTAAAGCTTCACCCGAGGAGGTAGCCAAACATACCGTCAGAACTCTCTTGGATTGTGTTCCAGAAGACATACCCGGCATCGTGTTTTTATCAGGCGGTCAAGGAGCGGATGAGGCTACTAGGAATTTTAATGCAATCACGAAGAAAGAGCCTCTCCCGTGGCCACTAACATTTTCTTTTTTAAGAGCGATAGAGGGTCCTCCGGGAAAAATATGGCAAGGCAAGAAGGAAAATGTCGAAGCAGCAAGAAATGAGTTTATAAATAGACTCAAAATGAATGTGGCCGCGGACGCTGGCGAACTATAATACTGTCAACACAAGATTCTTATCTCATGCTACCATTTACCACCATCGCACCATTGCGCTACTGTATCTTCGCCAACTCCGTTTGGGCCGGCACAAAATCAGGCCTTAATCTCAAACACTCATTTAAATATATTACGGCTTTTTGAGTCTCTCCTTCATAGGCGGCCACTTGACCCAATCGGTAATATGATTCGTACAGATTTGGATTTAGTTGTAACGACTGTGCAAACATTCTCTTAGCGTTTTCCAACTGGCCGGCTTTTATATAAACCAAACCCGCATTATGAAATACTTCAGGGTATTGAGGTCTTATTTTTAACGCCTTATCATAGTTGACTAAAGCTTCCTGTAAATTATTCTCCCGGTAATAAACGTTTCCTAGCTCATTGTATACTTCGTAGCTGTCCGGAGTTGCTTTTTGTGCAGCCGTCCATAAAGTTTTATCGCTTCTCCAATCAAGCGTTCTAATCATGGTTCGAAACATAAACAGAGGGATAATCAAAAAAAATATTATTAGCGCCAGATTTTTCTTTTTTTTCTTCTTTTCTAAGTCTAATACTAATTTTACAGCCAAAATTGAAAAGAAAATCGTCCCAAAATAAAAGTACCTTTCAGCGTAACCCAAACCTATGCTTATCGGACTAAACAACGGTAGCACCGAGATATAAATACACGCAAGTATGGCAAAGTACCTTTTATCCTTCTTGTAGAAGTAATAAAGTAGATAGCCCAGCAATACAGCCGCTGATAATAAAAGCAGCATATTGATCGGACCCATTTTATAAGCGCCAAAAAGTACGTTAAGTTTGTAGGGTAAAATATAAAGCCCAAACGAGTTGTACACGACACGAAGAACAGAAACAACGCGGCTTTGCGGAGTTGTGCCGACATAATAGTTCTCCAGATCTGTCGTGCGGTATTCAATCGCATTAGAAAAATTAAAAACCAGGTAGTAGACCAAGGCTAAATAAAAAGGTATCAACGTTAAGAGTTTTTTCGGTTCGAACTTTTTACTGAAGACAAAAATATCTAAAACTGTCATCGTAAGTGGAAAAACCGCTATCCAAGCTGAAGTTATGGTGAAAACGTACCCAAAAATGAACAAATACGAGGCCGCCAGCGCCAATTTAGAGTCCTTTTTCCTGAAAAGGACATAAAAGTACATTGATAGGAGCCAAAACAACGCCTGATATAGATAAACGGAACCTGAGATCCAAGACACCGCCTCCGAGTTGGCCGGGTGAACTAAAAAGAGCAGCGCTGCTATGAACGTGGTTTTTCTATCGAAAATAAGTTTGAAGATTAAAAAAACCAAGACTGTGTCCAAAAAATGGAGCATAATCGACACAGCATGAAACGGGATGGGATTTTCTCCAAAAGTGCTTTTTAATTTTGAATTGACAATATTTTTAATACTTTTTGATTCTAGGGCTTGACTGAAATTATCAACATAAGGGTTATTTAGTACACCGGCGGCATCATCCATATGCAGAAAGTCCCCCTTTATAGAAAGCGAGTAAGTTGCAAAAGCCAGAAATAAGAAAAGCCCAATTATAAAAATGTCATGACTGAATAGCTTTTTTATCATTTGTTGAAATGATAACTTTGTTTTGAATAAAGTTAAAGCAGAAAGTAGGTAGCAAGGCCGCAAAGTATTTAAGACACATGGGGTGCCGAATCAACTTTGCGACCCTCTCCGATAACGTAGGTTATCTGACTTCCGGAACAACCATTGATGTTAGCCAGTATAAAAACCACATAGTAAAAAAAACTGCTGCGATAAAGAAAATAATACTTCTTATAATCGGGCGTCTTACTTTAATGACAGCCCCCAAAACCATAAAAATTAGGGCTGCAAAAGCATAATACTGTATCGGATCCATGGCTCTCTCCTTTGCAACCATATTTTAGTTTCATCAATTTAAACAGAATATAGATATAAAGTGTAAGTTAGTCAACTAAATTGACACTACAGTCTATAGTTAATGATCTTTTTATCAAACACGTGAGTTGTGTCAATAAATCGAACCTTTTCGGTTTGCGAACTCATCACCAAAGTATGAGTCCTAGCTCCTCCCCCAAAAAACCTTACCCCTCTTAAAATATCTCCGTCGGTTACACCTGTGGCACAAAATATAATAGTTTTTCCGCTGGCTAATTCTTTATGCGAATATATCTTTTCAGGATCCCCACCCATAGAAATCAGTCGTTCTTTTTCAGCATCATTTTTAGGCCAAAATCGTGCCAACATTTCACCCTTTAAGCATTTAACCGCTGCGGCTGACATAACTCCTTCGGGGGCGGCACCGATTCCCATAACGGCATGCACACCTGTACCCCGCATGCAAGCAGCTACTCCGGGTAACAAGTCTCCATCGGGAACAAGTTTCACTCTAGCACCCTCTTTTCTAATATCATTTACTATGTTTTCGTTTCTTTCTCTGTCCAGCACAACAATAACCAAGTCTTCAATATTTCGTTCCAAGCCTTTGGCTAACGCTTTGAGATTTTTTGAAACCGGGGCATCCAATTCAACATTACCGGCTGCTTCGGAGCCGACAATAAGCTTTTCCAGATACATATCGGGGGCATGGAATAGTCCACCCTCTTCTGAAGCGGCTAAAACAGATATAGCTCTTGGGCCCAGGTTAGCGGTAGCATTAGTATTTTCTAGAGGGTCCACGGCCACATCAATCTTTATGCCACTTCCTAAACCAATTTTTTCACCAATATAAAGCATGGGAGCTTTATCGCGTTCACCTTCGCCAATAACAATCTTTCCGTCAATTTCCATCTTGTTAAAAGCGCCTCTCATGGCCTTAACAGCTTTTTTATCAGCCAATTTCTTATCTCCAAAACCGGCCGACCGTGCCGCGGCAATAGCGCCAACTTCTGTCACATGCGATAGATTTAATGCGAGCGTGTATTCCATTTTTAGACCTTTCTCATAAATAATTAATACTGCAATTAAAATGCGGAACGGGTGTTTTTAGTGTTATGTTGGGTTGCTTAGGCATAAGTATGATACCGTAATACTATATTAACTCTTTTTTAAGTGGTGTCAAATCCACTGAGGATTATGCTTTATGTATAATAAAACTAGATATTTGTTTAGTAATATAATAAAGTAAGCTCATGAACCAAAAACCTGAATACAAAGTAGACATTTTTACAGGCATAAGACCAACCGCCGGTTTGACGGTGGCTAATGTATTGGGCGCGATCTATCCTTTATTGGAATTACAATCAAGCGGTATGAGACCGATGGTTTTTGTGGCGGACATGCATGGTTTAACTGATCACGAACCGAATGAGATCAAAGACTATGTTAAAGATATTGTTGTCGATTGTATAACTTTAGGGTTGGACCCTGAAAAAGTGGATCTTTTTGTACAGTCGGATATAGAATATGAACTTTCTTTGTTAACTATGCTTCTTTTGCGCCATATTACCGTATCCGAACTCATGCGTGTTCCTACCCTCAAAGATAAACTCAAAAAAGGTATGCGCCCGGAAACAGCTAACGCTCTTCTAGGTATTTATCCTGTGTTAATGGCCTCAGATATATTGTTGCAGCGATCACAATTCGTACCTGTAGGCGAAGACCAGCAGGCTCATTTGGAAATTACCAGATTAATTGCAAAAAGATTTAATAGTAAGTACGGTGAAGTATTGCCATTACCCAAACCTCAAAAAGTTAAACCGCTTAGAATTATGTCTCTTTCGGGTGG
>CAZHRD010000003.1:0-14447 GCA_964533985.1 uncultured Candidatus Saccharibacteria bacterium
TGAATACAATCCTAATATTACTGAGGGCAGCAGGGTAGCTCTACCAAAGAAGATGAGAGAGCAGATAGCTGGAGACTCGGTAGTAGTCACAAGAGGTTTTGAAGAATGTATCTACATTTACGATAGAACTGACTGGCAAGAGCAAGCTGAAAAGTACATTGAAAATTCCAAAGTCGATGATAAACAAGCAAAAATAATAGATCTGGAAAGATACGTATATAGTTCTGCCATAGAAACTTCCATAGATAGTCAAGGAAGGATTGTAATCCCCTCAAACCTTCTAGAGTACGCAAACATCTCAGGAGAAACCGCTGTTATTGGTGTAGGAAGCAGAGTAGAGCTTTGGGATAAAAATAGTTGGGCAAAACATATCGAAGACATCTCTTCGGAACTTTCAAATTCATAATCCTCATGAACAACAATTACCACAAACCAGTGATGCTAGATGAAGCGCTTCATTATTTGCAGCCATTGCCAGGCCTGCGTTACATAGATTGCACATTGGGAGACGGTGGTCACACTTTAGAGCTTTTAAGACAAGGCGGCGAATTATTGGGCATTGATGCCTTCCCTGACGCCTTAGAAAGAGCCAAACAAAGAATTAAAGATGAAGGATTTGAAGACAGATTTACAGGTTTAGTAGGTAACTTCAAAGACCTACAACAACTTGCTGAAAGTAGCGGTTTTTCCCAGGTTAACGGTATTATTTTTGATTTGGGTTTTAGTTCGTACGAATTAGATGAAGCCGGTATAGGCCTAACTTTCCAAAATGACGAGCCTCTGGATATGAGAATGGACAAGAATTTAGGCGTAACTGCAGCTGATCTACTTAACACTTTGCCCGAAAAACAAATCGCCACAATTATTAGAGATTACGGTGGTGAAAACATGGCCCACAAATTTGCTAAAGAGATCATCAAGTTTCGTAATTTGAAGAAGTTTCAGACTACCTTTGAACTAAAAAAGGTAATTGAGTCTGTTGCTCCTTCAGGGTATGAAAGAGGCCGTATAAACCCGGCCACAAGAACTTTTCAAGCCTTGAGAATTGCTGTTAATGATGAAATTGACAATTTGAAAAAAGCACTGCCCCAGGCTGCGCGTCTTCTCCTGCCTGGTGGCCGAATGATAGTTATAAGCTTTCATTCGCTAGAAGACAAGGTAGCCAAGGAATTTGGCCACCTACACGCGCAGCCTAGTGCGCCTAAACTAATTGAGGTAACCGAAAAACCTTTGGTTCCTACCGCCCGGGAAGTGGATCGAAACATAAGATCGCGCAGTGCAAAGATGAGAATTTATGAAAAAGTCTAAAAGCATAACAAATAGTACAACAAGATATATGAGCACACCACAAAAAATATGTAAAAGAATTTTTATCATGTCTTTGGTAATTTTTATTTCAAGTTTATTGGTTCAAATGTACATCTCAAATGCCACCGCCTTAAAAAGTAAGGATTTTAAGAATTTGCATGAGGAAAAAGCCCAGCTAGAAAAAGAGATGGCGCTACTTAAATATGAGGACTCACAGTTATCATCTTTAGAGTATGTGGAGGTCAGAGCCACAGAATTAGGTTTCCAAGAAATGACCGAATCTCTCTTAACCATAGCGCCCCCCACTTTGGCTTCTTTGAACACTCAATAATTTAGACCATGGTTGCAAAAAAAAAGGTTAAACAAACCGAACTCAGAATTAATACTCTGCTGGCTGTTAATGGCGTAGTCATCGCTGTTTTGCTGGTGCGGTTATTTTCTATCCAAGTTTTACAGCACGGTCAATACACGGCTTTAGCTCAAAACCAATACTGGAATCTATCCGTTATACCGGCTAAAAGAGGAGACATCATCAGCGCCGATAACTTTGTGTTAGCCGGTACCCAGATTCATTATTTATTGTATGTCGAGCCAAAAAAAGTCGCCGACATTTATAAGACCGCCCATGACTTATCAGACATCCTCACTAAGTATAGGATTTCCCATCTTAAAGAAGATGCCAAAGATATTGAGGGTGATGAGGCGGTTGACTACGATGAAGCTTATATTTTCCAAGAATATTATGACCGCATTCTAAAAGATCTCCAGTCAGATCTATACTGGGTGATTGTCGAACACGATCTCACGCCGGTAGAAAAAGAAGAAATTGAGGGCTTTAACATAGAGGGTTCCGGTTTTGAAGAAGAGCCGGTTAGATATTATCCTGAGGGTAGTATGTGTTCTCATGTGCTAGGTTTTGTGGCTTTTAACGAACAGGGAGAAAAACAGGGTTACTTTGGAATCGAGGGGGCCCTAAACGGTGATTTAAAAGGTAAGCCCGGCAGAGTGTTGGAAGAAAGGGACGCGTTAGGAAATCCTATTTTAATTGGAGGTTACAAGAAGGCGGAACCTATTGAGGGTAGGGATATTGTTCTAACTATCAATCGAACCGTGCAATATATTGTTGAAAAGGCACTTATGGATGGTGTAGAGAAGTATGATGCCAAGTCCGGCAGTGTTATTGTGATGGACCCGTTCACCGGTGAGGTTTTGGCTATGGTCAACTATCCTACCTACAGTCCCGGTGTATTTGATTACGACGAGGACACCGGCGAGGACCATAGGAAAAGTTTGGAGAGGAAAAACCTGGCTATTTCCCAAACGTATGAACCGGGTTCGGTTATGAAACCATTTACCGTGTCTTCCGCTATTGAAACCGGGAAAGTTACACCCAATACAACCTTTAACGATAGGGGGCCGGTGCAGTATTCGGACTATGTTATTGATAACTGGGATGGTAAGCACCACGGCGTGCAGACCATTATTCAGCTTCTGGAAAAGTCCAACAATATTGGAGCCGCCTGGGTGGGGCATTTGGTTGGTTCAAAAGATTTGGCTTACTATTTGAAAGAATTTGGGTTTGGAGGGTTGACCGGGATCGAATTGGAGGGTGAGGACACCGGCGTTGTCAGAGACTATAGTATCTGGACCGATATTGATTTGGCCACGGCGGCTTTCGGCCAGGGTCTATCGGCCACACCTTTACAGGTTTTAAATGGTTTTAATGTCTTTGCCAATGGCGGGTTTTTACTACAGCCAAAAATCATTTCCAAGATTATCGACGAGGACAAAGTGATTGATATGCCTACAAAACAAGTACACCGGGTTATTTCCAAGGATACGGCCAACACTATGACCGACATGCTAGTAAATGCGGCTGAAAAGGGTGAAGCACAGTATTTTACTATTAAGGATTACAGGATTGCCGGTAAAACAGGCACAGCGCAGATTCCGGAAGAGGGTAAATATAATGCTGAGAAGACTAACGCCACTTTTGTGGGGTACTTGGCAAATAGTAAAAGATTTACTATGTTGGTGAAACTGGAAGAGCCGCGGGCCAGTGTCTATGCCTCTGAGACAGCTGTGCCTCTGTGGATGGATATTACCAAGGAGCTGGTGAAGTATTTTGGGATTCCGCCCGATGGGTTTCAAACGAAATAAAGAAGTCTAACTAAATTAGGATTTTATTCCACTTTTATTGTCTCATTTTGGATAAATTAACGATGTGAATACAAAAACCAAGGGAAGTTATGGTGAGATAATCGCTGTGCGCTATCTTAATAGCAAAGGCTTCGCGATTTTACAGACAAACTGGACCTGCAGATGGGGAGAGATTGACATAATAGCTGAGAACAAAGGAGTATTTGTGTTTATCGAGGTTAAGTACAGGAGTTCGAACACTTATGGCCATCCGCATGATGCTATAAATTATAAAAAACTCAGATCTTTAAAAAACAGTATGTGGAGATACCTATTAATACACAACCAATTCCACAGGGAATGTCGTTTGGATGTGATTTGCATTTATTCGCGGCAAGGAAAGCTCAAATTACAACATTACAGATCGGTGGCATTTTGAACTTCATCCGTAACTTCCAAAGAGTCCAACGTAGGTTCATCCTCAATGCCCAACAACGCATTTTTCACCTTACCCTGAAAAGTTTCATATGTACCATCAATTGGTACAATAGTCCAAGCACCACCATAATCCTCAGCCGGCGGGGAGTACAAGTAGTCTGAATCCAGAAATAAAGAATGAATGGTGTATTTGTCTTTGTCTTTGTAGAAATCCCACAAGTACTTAGCGTCAGCCAGCTGTATATTAGTGTCCATACGGCCCTGAGTGACAGTTTTAAGGGCTTTTTCCACCACCATGGGGTTGAATATGCTCTTTGGCTGCAGTACGGCTCCAAGCATGCCTACCAAGATTTTATGTTGGCGTCTCATGCGGGCCCAATCGCTGCCCTCCCCGTTAGTGCCTTTTCTCGAACGGCTGTAAATAAGGGCTCTATCACCGGTTAAAACCTCCTGGCCTTGGGTAAAAGCCACCGTTTGATATTCCTCAGTCGCGTCAACAGGGTAGCTGGTGTCTGTAAATGTTCGGTCCACCTCTACCGGTACGCCGCCCATGGCATCCACGATCCAGGAAAAGTCTTCAAAATCGGTCAAAATGAATCTTTCGGGTTTTAAGCCAACAACCTCCTCGGTCGCAGCCTGAAAAGCCTCCCAGCCGGAATTATTATAAAGGCCGTTGATCTTGCTGCCCTGATACCACAAATCTCTTGGTAAGGACACTAAAACCACATTGTTTGTGTCAGGATTAATCGAAACCAGGATCATAATATCGGTTCTGTAGCCAAATTCGGCTTTACTTCTTCGATCAATACCTAAAAGCATGATGTTTATAGGTTTTCCTAGTGGGAAATTCTCATCAAACTGGTCTGTCGGCTCATCTTTGGCCTCACTTTTAGAAAAAGGGCTCAAAACTACTCCGGTATCAATGCCGGCTTTTTGCAGGTCACTGTTAGATTTATACAACACAAAGCCCAAAGTGCCCAAAGATATAACTAACAAGAATATAACAATGAATTTCCACATAACGTTAAGGATAGTTTAAAACACTGTTTTTCTCAAGAGACAGCTTAATATATGGCCTTGCTGATTGCCTTGCCATTGTATATTATTGATGTATGCCCAAAAAGATAGTAGTGGTTGAGGACGACCAAGCGTTTTATAACTTATGCGCGACCGAATTAAAGCTTAAAGGTTATGAAGTTGTCCACGTCGCTGACGGAAATATGGCTGTTTCAAGAGTAAGGGAAGAAATGCCCGACCTGATCTTACTTGATATTATTCTTCCCGGAATCAATGGTTTAGATATTCTTAAAGAGCTAAAGGAGGCGGAGGAAACCGCCGAAATAGCTGTCATAATGCTTACTAATTTTGGTACGGATGAGAATATTTCTAAAGCTGTTGAACTGGGAGCAGACGACTACCTTATGAAATACAATCTTGTGCCTTCGGAACTCCCCGAGAAATTGGCGTCATATCTTGGCGACGAGTCGGCGGCTGGAGTTTCTCTTACAAGCTAGATATGTTCACCTCAAATTTAAGCCTGTTTTTAGTTTCAGCTATGAGTCTTTTGACGCTGATGTTTTTTCTGTTGCTGTTTTTGTTTTTGCGAAAAGACAAGCAGCTTATTGAGCTAAAGGGAAAATATGAACACCTCCTTAAAATGGAGTCGGAGCATTTCAAACAAAATAAACAACGGGACGATTACGTAGCTATGATGGTGCATGAACTGAGGTCGCCACTTTCGGTCATTAAAGGTTCGGCTGATCTGGTATTACGGGAGGAGAAAAACCTGGAAGAAGAACAAAAGTACACGTTACTGTCACAAATAATGGAATCATCCAATGATTTGTTGGATGTAGTTAATGACATTTTAGATGTTTCCAAAATAGAGTCAGGCAGATTTCAGATCAAAAAGGTAAAAGGTGACCTCAATAAGGTTCTTCAGGAAGAGGCTAATTACTACATGGCTTTGGCAAGAGAAAGGGAGATTGAAGTGGAAACTAAGCTGTCAGGCGATGTCCCCGAGTTTGAATTTGATGAAGACCGAATTAAGCACGTCATGAACAACTTTTTATCTAATGCGCTTAAATTCACCGATGCCGGTGGAAAAGTCGTCATAGAATCCGAAGTCATCGACAAATATCATGTGCAGGTTTGTGTTTCTGACACCGGAGAGGGTGTGCCTGATGATATCAAGGGAAAACTTTTTAACAAATTTGTGCAAATGGAGAATCGTAACAAGACAAGAGAAAAAGGGACAGGCTTAGGGCTGGTAATCGCCAAAGGCATTATTGAAGCGCATGGGGGGAGTGTGTGGGTTGAGGACAATAAACCGCAAGGAGCAAAGTTCTTGTTTACTATTCCCGTTGCCAACCCCGAGTAGGCATGGAAATCCCAAGAAATATTTTTAGAAATTATGATATTAGGGGAACTTACCCTGATGAGTTGAATGCTTATAATGCTGAGCTGATCGGCCAGGTTCTAGGAACTCATATCTGGAAAAAAGGTTTTAACAGAGTGGTGGTTGGCCGGGATGACCGCGCCAGTTCGCCTGAGTTGTCGGATGCCCTAATTAAGGGCTTAATGGGGGCAGGTTGCCAAGTAACTGACACGGGCATTTCCATTACGCCGGCAATCCACTTTTTTACCAGCACCCAAAACTATGATCTAGGCGTGATGGTGACCGCCAGCCATAATCCCAAGGAATTTAACGGGTTTAGGATCGATTACCGCCACGCCAAGCAATTCTACGGCGATTTAGTGCTCATGCTAAGATTTATGATCGAACGGGAGGAATTTGTGTACGGAGAAGGATCTTTAGAAAAAAAGGACATGAACAATTACTACATTGATTACTTGTCCGATAAATTCAAGTTCAAATCGGACCTTAAAGTTGTTATAGATTGTGGTTGTGGGGCGACGAGCATCATCGCGCCCAAGATCTTTGAAAATATCGGTTGTACCATAATTCCGGTTAATTGTAATTACGATAGCAATTTTCCCTATGGTGTGCCCGACCCGGAAAGTAATGTTTTAATGGACGAACTCAGTGAGCATGTTGTAAAAAACAAAGCCGACGTCGGTTTTGCTTATGATACTGACGGAGATAGGTTTGGTATGGTCGATGAAAAAGGAAATTCTTATAGGACTGATATGACCTTATTACTGTTTGCGGAACAGATCCTAAAGAAACAACCCGGTAGGATTATTTGTTTTGACGTCAAATGCTCATCCCTCGTGGAGACCTATATTAGAGAAATGGGCGGTGTCCCTAGGATCATGAGAACCGGCCATCCCTATTTTGTGAATGAAGTACAGGGGGAATCTGTTTTAGGCGCCGAATTTTCAGGCCACGTTTATTTTAATGATGACTATTTTGGGTACGATGACGGTGTTTATGCTTCGTGTAGGGTAATGGAGATTTTACAAAAAACCAAGAAGCCTCTGTCCGAGTTAATGTCTAAATATCCTCCCAGAGCGGCCACTAGGGAGATAAAGGTACCTTGTGACGACAACGACAAGTTTCAGGTGGTGAATTTGGTCAAACTCTATCTTATCAACAACGTAAAATACCAAAAAATCATTGATATTGATGGCGTCAGGGCCAACATCACCGACACTGGATGGCTGCTGGTGAGAGCTTCCAACACCACACCTAATCTTAGTATTCGCGCCGAAGGCATAGACGAGAAAGAGAAGGAGGCCATGCTAGAAATCGTGAGAAACGCTTTAAAAAGTGTTACTATGGTTAAGTTAGATATAAATTTTTAAATTAGGAAAATAGTTTCTATGAACAAAAAAACTGCCCAAATACTTAAGTTTAACCAAGTCGGGAAAACAGATATTCCTCTAGTGGGAGGAAAAGGTGCCAATTTAGGAGAGATGGTATCAGCCAATATTCCCGTGCCCGATGGATTTATCGTGACCGCCAAAGCTTATTACGATTTTCTCAAATTAACGTCTTTAAGAGAAAAAATACTCACTGAACTTACAGGTTTAGATGTTGATGATTCAGAAGAGCTTCAGGCGGCTTCAAAACGGGTGAGAACAGCTGTTTTAAATGCAAAAATGCCCGATGTTTTAGCCTTACAGATCAGAGATGCTTATCATGAGCTAAGCGGTAAACATGATAGATTAGTGGCCGTTCGATCGTCAGCCACGGCTGAAGACCTACCTGACGCTTCATTTGCCGGGCAGCAAGATACCTATTTAAATGTTTTAGGTTGGGAAGAGGTCGTAAAACACACTCAAAAGTGTTGGGCATCTCTTTTTACCTCGAGGGCTATTTTTTATAGAACTGAACAGGGGTTTGACCACTTTAAAGTTGGCATAGCCGTGCCTGTGCAACTGATGGTCCAGTCAGAGGTTTCCGGGATCATGTTCACGGTAAACCCTTTAACCAATAACCAAAAAGAGGTTTCTATTGAAGCCGGTTTCGGTTTGGGTCAGCCTATTGTGTCGGGAGAGATAACACCGGACCAATATATTGTTCGAAAAAAGACAGAAGAGATCATTGTAAAAGAGATTATGAAGCAGACTTGGCAATACACCATAGAAAAGAAGGTGCCTGTTTCCAAGAAGTATCAAAGCACCCAAAAACTAAGTGACAAGAAGATCCTTGAATTAGCAAATATAGGTATGATGATCGAGGAACATTACGGCCATCCCCAAGATATTGAATGGGGTATGGAGAATAACAAGCTTTACATTGTCCAATCAAGACCGGTCACTACTTTGGATGCGCAGAAGGATGAATCGGAAGAACAGGTGAAAATAGATTCAGGCAAAAAGGGTAAGAAGTTATTAGAGGGTTTAGGCGCATCGCCCGGGGCGGCTGCCGGTAAGGTAGTCAAGGTCGGCAACCCCAGTGAGATCAATAAGGTCAAAGAAGGCGATATTTTAGTAGCGGTTATGACGAATCCCGATTATGTGCCGGCCATGAGAAGAGCAGGCGCTATTTTAACCGATGAGGGGGGAAGAACCAGCCACGCCGCTATTGTTTCCAGAGAATTGGGTATACCGGCGGTAGTTGGGTCTAACCAAGCCACCAAAATACTAAAAGATGGGGAATTAATCACAGTGGACGGCTCCGAAGGCGTAGTTTACGCCGGGGACGTTACAAAAACAGTAAAAGTCGATACCATTGATACCTCAAAGCTAAAGACTGCCACTAAAATTTATATGAATTTAGGAGAGCCTCAATTAGCGGTGGAAATGGCGCAGGAAAATGTAGATGGCATTGGTTTACTTAGAGCCGAATTTATGATTGCTAATGTGGGTAAGCACCCTAGGGCTTTTGTACAGGAAAAAAAGCAAAAGGAATTTATTGAAAAGTTAGCGACCGATTTGGAAACCTTTGCTTCAGCCTTTGATCCCAGACCGGTGGTTTACCGATTTACGGATTTTAGAACCAACGAGTTTAAGGGTCTCGCAGGTGGAGAAGCCTTTGAAGAAGACGAGTTTAATCCCATGATTGGCTTTAGAGGTGTGAGTAGATATCTGGAGGACCCTGACGTATTTAAAATGGAGGTTGAGGCCATCAAAATTGTGAGAAACAAAAAAGGCTACAAGAACCTGCACGTCATGTTCCCATTTGTAAGAACCGTAGACCAGCTTAAAGATGTAAAAAGCCTTATGGCATCCTTTGGACTAAGAAGAAGCGGTTCTTTTAAGGTGTGGATGATGGTGGAGATCCCCTCTAATGTTATTTTGTTGGACGAATTTATTGACGTTGGTATTGACGGTGTATCCGTGGGTACGAATGACTTGACCATGCTGACTTTGGGAGTAGACAGAGATAATGAACGTGTCGCTAACGTCTATAGTGAGATGAATGAGGCTGTACTTAAAAGTTTAGAAAAGATTATTACCACTGCTAAAAGAAGAGGCATTACATCTTCAATTTGCGGTCAGGCGCCTTCAGTTTATCCGGAACTTGTAAAAATGTTAGTTGAGTGGGGCATGACCTCAGTTTCTTTAAGTCCGGATGTTTTGGATAAGACAAGAAAAATAGTCTACGACATGGAGAAGAAAGTTCTAAACGATAAGAAAAAGAAATAGGTTTAAGTAAAAAAGCACATGCCCAAGATTGAGGAAATTAAAGCACATAAAATTGTTAATTCCAGGGGTGATTGGACTGTTGACACCAGGATCACACTCGATAACGGTCTATTTATTGAACAGCCTGTTCCCGGAGGAGCTTCCCGTGGTGAGAATGAGGCTGTCTACCTTCCCGTAGAAAAATCTATTGCTGTTATTTCCACAGTTATTGATGATGCCCTTCATGGTTTAGATCCCACCAACCAGGGAGAGATAGACTCGCTACTTATAGACATGGACGGGTCCAGAAACAAACAAAATCTTGGCGGTAATAGTATCCTATCTGTTTCTTTAGGTTTAGCTCAGTTGAGCGCTTTATATCAAAAGAAGGAACTTTTTGAGTATGTTTCTGAGCTGTACGGTAAAAGGATCGAAAAAAAACCTGGTTTAAAGTTTCCCACGCCTGTATTTAATATCCTCAACGGTGGTAAGCACGCCCAGAACAATCTGTCTTTTCAAGAATTTATGGCTATTCCGGCCCCTAACAAATCTTTTTTACAACAGATGGAGATGGGAGTTAACATCTATATCAAGCTAAAAGATAATTTGTTGAAGGAAAAGTTTAGTACGGGAGTAGGCGACGAGGGAGGTTTTGCTCCGTCGGGTTTTACCACCACTAAAGCTTTAGATTATATAAAAGAAGCGGCTGGGAGTATGTACAAATTGGGAGAAGAGGTATTTTTAGGGATGGACGTGGCAGCCGAGTCCTTTATCGAACACCATATGTATAAGATATCGGAAGAAGACTTGGAAATGAATGTGAACGAGTTTAGCGAGTATTACGATAAGATAATTTCGGCCTATCCTCTTATTTATATTGAAGATCCTTTTTACGAAAAAGATTATGAAGGTTGGGATGTGTTTTTTAAGAAATTTTCCAACCGCTTAATGGTGGTGGCAGATGATTTGGTAGTGACAAACCCGTATTATTTGCAAAAGGCCATTGACAAGAAACTAGCCAATGCAGTCATTGTGAAGCCTAATCAAGTGGGGACCTTGTCCGAAACTTTAGATTTCATTAGGATGGCTAAGGGAAATAACATGCAAATAGTGGTGTCCCACAGAAGTGGTGACACAGCTGAGGATAGTTTCATTGCCGACTTGGCGTTGGCGGTCGAAGCTGAGTTTTTAAAATCAGGTGCACCGGTAAGAGGAGAGCGCGTGGTCAAATACAATCGATTACTGGATATCTATTCTGAAATTAACGGTAAGTAGGACTATTTTTGGGGCTATTTAATTGTATAGGCGGCGTAATCTTTTCCCAAAGGTGTTTCAAGGTTAGCAGTTTCTTCGTCACCCAGATTTTCAAAGTATCTTCTAAAACCTCTAATAGAGTTTCCATGGCACGAAATAGCCACGTTTATACCGGTGTCTTTGATAATGGGTATGATTTCATCGCAGAAACCTGCCACGCGTTCACAGACCATTTTTAGACTTTCTCCTTGGGGAGGAATGATGTCATAGCCACGTCTAAAAGCATGAAGAAGTTTTTCGTTCCAAAGATACAGCTCAAGTTTACTATAGCCTTCTAGCAGCCCATACCCGCGTTCCTTGATGCGTGGTTCCTGTTCTATTTTGAGTTTTTTTGCATACTCATTTTGGGATACAGCAATTTCCATGGTTTTTATAGCCCTCTGCTGATCGGAAGCGATCAACATATTTATTTTTTTATCTTTAAGTTGTGGTGCTAAAACCTCGGCCTGTTCTTTACCTTTTTTTGTAATATCGCAATCGCGCCACCCGCTAAAGACCATATTAAGATTGTCTACCGACTGTCCGTGTCTGAAAATATAGATGACGGGAAATTGATCTGATTCTTCTTTGGGAAGTGGGTCGACCTTTTTATAGGTGAGGATTTCTAACGCTTTATCAACTCTTTCTTTAGAATACTGATTATAAAGGGCAGTCAAATCCATATGTAAATATTAGCATACCACTTAATTTGTGTGATATCATAGCCTTTGTGAATGAAATAGTACAAGCATTTTTAGGCAACGACATCATGAAATTTATCGAATTGATAGGTCTAGTTGGTGTTTACGCGGTGGTTTTTTCAGAATCAGGGTTGTTAATAGGTTTTTTCCTGCCGGGTGACAGCTTGTTATTTACAGCCGGACTTTTAGCCTCGCCGGGCTTTGGCTTATTTAGTATCTGGCACTTAGCTATCGGCGCCTGGATCGCCGCTGTTTTGGGAGACAATGTGGGGTACGAATTCGGAAAAAGGGTGGGGGTTAAGTTGTTTAGAAAAGAAGAATCCCTATTATTTAAACCGGAAAACGTTATCAAAGCTCAGGAATTTTATGAAAAACACGGTGGCAAGGCGATTATTTTAGCCAGGTTCATGCCCATTGTTCGTACTTTCGTACCGGTGGTAGCCGGTATTGGCAAGATGGACCATAAAAAGTTTACCCTGTTTAATTTTATTGGTGGCACTATCTGGACTTGGATGATGAGCTGGGCTGGTTACTTTTTGGGGAGTCTTATCCCCGGCGTCGACAAGTATTTGCTACCGATTGTGCTGACCATAATTATTGTCTCTTTCTTGCCTCCGGTGCTGCACTTATACAAAGAAAATAAAAAGACTTGGAAAGAGAAAGCGCTGGAGAGACTACACAGACTGATAAAATATCGAGCTTAGAAACAGAGCTTAAAAAAGACTTTAGCTGTACTTTCTAATAATCCCCGTTACTTTACCCTGGACTTTTAGTTCATTGGCTTTCACTATAATGGGCTGCATTTTCTTATTGGCCGGCTGCAATCTGATCTTACCGTTATCTTCCCTGTAGAATTTCTTCAAAGTGGCAAAACCGTTATCTAATAAAGCTACTACAATGTCGCCATCATTGGCTGTATCCTGGTGTTGAATAACCACGTTGTCGCCGTCAAAAATGCCCTCATCGATCATGGAGTCACCCCTTACTTGAAGCACGTAACATCTTCGGGTCTTTGAAACCAGATCAGCGGACACCAAAACGGTGCTGATGGGGTTCTCCACAGCGTCAATGGGCTGCCCGGCCGCAATAAAACCCACGATTGGGAGTTCAATGGCGTTCATGGCTGTGCTAAAGGCCTCATTTATGACCTCAATGCCTCTCACTGCCCCCTCATAGCGCTTAATGACGCCCTTTTTAACAAGGGCTTGTAAATGCTCGTGGACAGTAGCTAAAGATGATAAATTCATGGCATCGGCAATTTCCTGCAGGGTAGGCGAGGTGCCATTTAGCTGTATATATTGCGAGATATAATCTAAAATCTGTCTTTGTCTTTTATATAGTGTGATTGGACTCATACAGTAAAACCTTTCGTGAAAACTTTGTGTTTTATTTGGTATTTATATGTTACCGAAAAAAGACCAAACATGTCAATAACATGTCCATAGAAAACCCAAAACGTATGTTACAATTTTTTAGTATGTTCAAACTCGCATCTGACTATAAACCAACCGGGGATCAACCTCAGGCCATAGACTACCTGGAACACAGCCTTGAACGCGGTGGTAAGCACCAAGTATTGTTGGGGGTTACCGGTAGCGGGAAAACTTTCACCGTGGCCAACGTCATCCAACATCTTAACAAACCCACCTTAGTTTTATCCCACAACAAAACATTAGCGGCTCAACTTTACCAAGAGTTCAAAGAATATTTTCCTGAAAACGCGGTAGAGTACTTTGTCAGCTATTACGATTATTACCAACCCGAAAGCTACTTGCCGGCTACCGATACTTATATCGAAAAAGACGCAGATATTAATGAAAAAATAGACCGCTTGAGACTTTCGGCTACTACCTCTTTAATGACGCGGAACGACGTCATTGTGGTGAGCTCTGTTTCCTGCATTTATAACTTGGGTTCGCCGGCGGAATACACAAAGTATGCGGTAGAGCTGAGGCGAGGTATGAAAATTAGATTGCAGGACTTACTAAAAAGGTTGAGCCAAATATATTATGAAAGGTCCGAATTTGAATTTAAACGGGGGACCTACCGGGTGCGCGGAGATGTGGTCGATGTTTATCCGTCTTACATAGACTTTGCACTCAGGTTAGAGCTTTTTAATGACACGTTGGTGGAGCTGACTTATTTTGATCCCCTAACCGGTGCCGAAATTAAATATGAAGACGGCCCCGTGGAGAGACAAGGTAGTCATGCCAAGTCATTGAGCCAAAACGAGCAAAATTACATGAGAGAAATGATCAAGAACCAAGGTCCCGTATCTATTTTCCCGGCCAAACACTACATCACAGCTGAGGAAAAACGTGATGAGGCTCTGAGTCAGATTAGAGTTGATCTTGAAAAACGTATAACTGCCCTAGAAAGAGCCGGCAAGAATCTGGAAGCTTACAGAATTAAGCAGAGAACCAACTACGATTTGGAAATGCTAACTGAGATAGGATACTGCAAAGGTATAGAAAACTATTCCCGGTATTTTGACGGACGCAAACCCGGGGACGCTCCTTACACTTTAATGGA
>CAZHRD010000003.1:14457-15108 GCA_964533985.1 uncultured Candidatus Saccharibacteria bacterium
TATCACTTACACGATCTATCATTTAAGCCTGAAATTTTTCCCCAAAGATTATTTGTTGGTGATAGATGAGTCTCACATTACGATTCCTCAGGTCAGGGGGATGTACTTGGGCGATAAATCGAGAAAAGAAAACCTGATAGATTATGGTTTTAGATTACCGTCAGCCTTAGACAACCGCCCTCTAAATTTTGAAGAATTCTTACGAAAAATAAATCAGGTTATCTATGTCAGTGCCACGCCGGCTGAATGGGAAATAAGCATGTCAGAGGGAAAGGTGGCCGAACAGCTAATCAGACCCACCGGTATTATTGACCCCAAGGTGACTGTGTTGCCCACCGAGAATCAAATTGAGGACCTCCTGGAGAGAATAAGAGAGCGTGTAAAAAATAAGCAGCGGGTTTTGGTGACCACACTAACTAAAAGAATGTCGGAAGAACTGGCTACCTATCTAAAAGAAAACGGTATCAATGTGACTTATCTTCATTCGGACATAGATACTTTGGAGCGAACCGATATCTTGGACGACCTCAGGAAGGGTAATTATGACGTATTGGTGGGTATAAATCTATTGCGGGAAGGCTTGGACCTACCGGAAGTTTCCCTGGTAGCAATTTTAGATGCCGATAAAGAAGGGTTTTTGCGGTCAGAAAC
>CAZHRD010000004.1:0-14457 GCA_964533985.1 uncultured Candidatus Saccharibacteria bacterium
TCCTTCAACCATTTTATAGATTCCCAGTCTTTTCGTTTTTTACCCCAAGTGTCAACATAATACTCAAAAACAGTTATAAAATCTTTTGCGCTAAAATGCACTTCTTGCCCTCTAGCGCTGCTCCGGCTTCCATAAACTCCGATAATCGGTCGTTTACCCTCTTCAACAGCTAGCAAAAAGTACTTTTCTTCACCGTCTTTTGTGTCTACTACGCAAAAATATTCTTCCCCCTCAATTATCTTGTCCAATACTTCCTTCTGAAAGGATCTGTTCACGTTTTACTCCTTGCCATATTTGTATTTTGTTGGTCGAAATTATAACATAAATTGCAGGAACACTATTACAACGAGGCTCCTTTAAGTATAAAATTTATAGAATGAGAACAGGCTATTGAATCCACTACTATCTACTTTATAATAATCTTATGTCCGAGATGCCATCTAACCAAGAATGGGCGGAAGCTCAGGAAGATATTGGCTATAAAGCTGAGGGTTATTTAGAACAGATTTTAAGAAATTACGCTAAACTTGGTGACATAGAAGAGGTAACACCAGAAGATTTTGGTAAAAAACTTGGTAAACCGGCTTTTTTCAGGACAGACGTGGCTACTGATCAAGACGAGGGTTGGGATTTTGGTATTTATAACACAAAGGAATGGCAAAAAGTAGATCTAACCATTATATTTGACCCTGGGCGTAGAAGTCGAAAAGAAGTAAATAATGATAAGAAAAACATTAAAACGCTATTTATTCCTCTGCATGTATTAAAAGATGCCTCTTTAGTCGTACCCACTATGGATAACTACTCTTATCCTAATAAACCTTTAGAGGAGGTCCGCAATAGAATTAGAAGTCTTATTAACCCGGTTGAACCAGCCTAATTTTACATAATACTAATCCATGTTATAATACCAGCTGACTTTAAACTAGAGATAAGGAGCTGAACTGTGACGAGTGGAAATGGACGTACCCCCGGCAGTAATGAAGTTGAAATGATTCTTGTTGTTAAGGACAACAATAGGTATGTCTTGACTATCATAGATGGAAAGATTGGCGTATTCACACCAAATTCAGGTTTTGATTACGAAAACCTAATTTCAAAGTTGGGAGAAAAAGATAAAAAGCGAGTTAAGGAATTTGATTTTATTGATTTCAAAAACTACGCTAAAACCCATCCGATACTAGGTCTTTTAAAGGACTGGGAGAGATTCTTTCAAGAAACAAGACCAAGTTTAGACTCCACCTAGGAGCTTTCCAACTATTATTTATTAGTTTTACTGGAAAGCTCCTTTTTTTATTTCCAACATTCGTTTTTATACATTTATCCCAGACATAACAAATGCTATTATTACTGTAATGCCCAAATCAGTACTTAAAACTATTATTCTATGCACACTCACACTAGCATCGTTTCAGTTATTCTTTGCGGTTGCAGCCGATATCACTGCCCCTGTTACAACCCGCGTGCAAACCCCCGCCGCCCCTGATGGAGACAACGGCTGGTATGTTACCCCATTGCAATTTGAGTTAACCGCCACTGACTTGGAAAGCGGCGTGAAAGAAATAAACTACAGAAAAGATGGCGGCATCTGGCAGAAAGTAGAATTTGCCGATTCACTAAACCTCGCCCCTAACCCATCTTTTGAGACACCAGCCGGCACAAGTGCAGGCGTGGCGAGCTGGGAAGCGACGGTTTTTGACGGTAGCGGAAGTTATACCTACGACACAGGAGAGTACGCTCTCGGCTTTGCTTCAGCTTCAGAAAGAATGGTGGCTACAGATGGTACTTGGCACGGAATTAAAAACCAAACTTCCTTTTCAGCTGCCTCACCCTTTGGTAATATGACCGCTTCTGCCTGGATAAAAACCAATAATATCATCGGAAATGCTTATTTTAAAATGTATTCGGTTTCTCAAGATGGCTCCGGCTCAATTTCTTATATATATCTGGGCGAAAGCACAAAAGTCTCCGGTACCAACGATTGGTCCTACATAAAGCTGGATTATATTGTAAATGATACTAATTCTATTGGTGTTTATATGGATTTAGGTTTGGAAGATACAGGCACAATCTGGGCAGACGCGGTTGTTATATCGGAATCACTCACATCAGCCGTTACCACTGTCAACATGGCCACAGACGGTACAGGCCATACTTTTGAATATTACAGCGTGGACGTGGCCGGAAACTCAGAAGCTCACGCCTGCCCGGCCACAAACTGCGTTAGCTTTAAACTTGACCAAACCCCACCCGGCGGTTGGTACGACTCTGGTGCTTTCCGCGGTTTCTTTGGGGCAAGTTATCTGTTGTGGACCTACACCAGAGTTAAAGACGCCACCTCGGGGTTGTCAGTTTTTACCGACAAATTCCAGATAAAAACTGAGCTCCATCCCGAATACGGTAGATATTCTAACTTTCTAACCTGTGGCAGTACTTGGCAACCCGGTGGTTGGGTCATCCTCATTTCGCCCCCCTTTGTACCCGGTGTAAAGGAAGCCTATCTTTTGGCCCCTAAAACAAGCTTTTGCAACGACAACTGGAACATTTGCAAATTGGTAAGATTTTACTCTAAAGACATGGCCGGAAATGAAGCCTACAAAGAATTTTGTGTGAATGGGCCCTGGATTAGATTGCGCGGCGAGGGTTGGGTAAGATCAGACGCCTACATAGACATGCTGGCTGAAGGAGACGAAGATAATACCGACAGCGTCATTGAGATAGGCCAAAATATTATCGACTACTTTACTTCCAGCAAAGACTGGGAGGTTAATTTCTCCCCCACTCCCGAAGATTATAAGTATGATAGGTTATGGGCCGAATCAGACGCTTCAAAAGAAAAGATTACGGACGGCAAACTTAAAACAGACTCAAAAACTTATTATGTTGACTCCGACCTCACTTTGGACGCAGCCGATATCCCCGGAAATTATGACGACGATACCTTCAACCAAGTGGTATTTGTCAATGGCGATCTAACCGTAAACAGCGACCTCGAGGTCCACAACAACTCAACGACTCTCTTCATAGTCAAGGGGGATGCTAACATTGGAAAAGACGTCCTTTTACTGGATGCGGCCATCTTTGCCGATGGGAACATTAACACAGCCTACGACCTTGCAGAAGGAGATTCAACGGAAATTTTAGTGCTTAAAGGTCTTTTTGTAGCTGACAAGTTTATCCTGCAAAGAACCCTAGTTGGAACCTCAAATTCAGACGACCCTTCTGAAGACTTTATTTATGAACCTAAATACACCGTACAACTGCAAGGATATTTTGGGGAACATCATATTAACTGGAGATCAGTTGAATAAACTGGGATGATGAAAAACTAGATTTTTCTTCTGACTTTATAATCGTTTGAACCGTCCTCAACTGTAAAACCCATCTCGGCAATTTCTTTTCTCAGCTTGTCAGCTTTATCGAATATACCCTGCTGCCTATACGCCCATCTCATTTTAGCCAAATTTTGGATTTTTTCCGGGATTTGGAAACCCACATATTCGTCAATACCCAAACCTAAAACTTCGTCCATCTTAAGCAAGGTAAGTATCTTTACCGACTCATCAAGTTCGCTTTTTAGCACTTCCCAAACCACAGCAATAGCTTTTGGCAGGTTAAGATCACTGTCTAAAGCGTCATTGAACTTTTGTATGCTTGGCTCATCAACTTCTACTTCATCGGTTTCTTTGTAGCCGGCGATCAAATCGTAGAGTTTCTTTAAAGAATTGTGAGAACTTTGCAAAGATTCCCAAGTAAAATTCAGGGACGATCGGTACTGGGCGGTCATATAGAAAAATCTTAGGTCCATGGCTGAAAACCCTTTAGCTTCAACATCTGCCAAGGTATAGAAATTCCCCAAACTCTTGGCCATTCGTCCCCCGTCAACCTGCAAATGAGTTCCGTGCACCCAGTAATTTACAAATTTTTCTCCAGAAGCGCATTCACTTTGAGCTCTCTCATTAGGGTGATGGATCATTTTATGGTCTTCCCCACCCACGTGGATGTCTATAGTGTCGGCCAGTTCGTTCATGGCCATGGTGCTGCACTCTATATGCCAACCGGGAAAGCCCATACCCCATGGTGAATCGTATTCCTGCCATCTTTTCTTATCCTGCGGCGAAAACTTCCACAGCGCAAAGTCTTGCGGACTCTTTTTGTCCATGTTGGCCTCCACCCTAGCACCCTCTTTAATATTTTCTTGGGTAAAACCGGATATTTTTCCATAATCCTCATACTTTGAAGTGTCAAAATAAACGCCATCCATGGTTTCGTAGGTGTACCCTTTTCTCTCCAAAAGCTGGATAAGGTCTATCATTTGTTTGACATATTCTGTTGCCCTAGGGAATTTGAAAGGCTTTTTCATGTTTAAAGCCGCGTAATCCTGCAAGAATTCTTTGATGTAAAAATCTGCCACCTCCTTAGCACTTTTACCCTCTCTTTCGGCTGCCATCTCTATTTTGTCATCACCGGCGTCACTATCGTCGGTAAGATGACCTAAATCGGTAAGATTAATGACATGTTTTACTTTGTAACCGTTGAATTCAAGGGTACGAACAATTATATCGCTTAAAAAGAAGGTCCTGAAGTTGCCGATGTGCTGATAATTATAAACAGTCGGGCCACAGGTATACATTAAAACCTCGTCGGGGTTTATGGGCTGAAATTCCTCAATTTGCCTTGAGAGCGAATTATAAATACTCAAAGACATATTGGTATTTTATAGGTTTTATATTTTGATGTAAAGCGAAACGGGTTGCTATAAAAAGTATGGGCGAATATAAAACTCGGAGAGTTAGGACCATAATCTCCGAGTGACTTTCTCATTCATTGTGCTTTAGCCTTATTTCAGGTCCGGCAAGGTACTCCATCACTTTTGGAAACCGTGGAAATATCCCAAGTATGAACACGATTGATCCTAGTGCAAAACTTAGCAAGAAACTCCAGTTTCTGTTTAGCTCAGCTATGCTGAAAAATACACTAAACGAAGTGTCAGCAGTAACGCAAGCTAAACCAAAAATTGTAAGCTGGGCTATGAATCTAAGGGCCCTATAAACTTTGTTTGGGTGGTCACCTATGAAGGAAACCACGACGCCTAAAATAATCGACAGCACACAGGAAAGTACGAATATTACCACCGAGCTGGCCACTTCCTTCAACATGGTTCGCCTCCTTTTGATAAAGGTAACCCAAAGATACTCACTTGGTGTCAGTTCTTTTTCCCTCCCAAGGAACCCGATTAAAAAAAACCGGTAAGAACTGAGACAAAACCAAAACGACGTAAATAGCGATGGACACCCCCCAAACTTCCTCAGAACCCCAATTAAATTCTGCTGTAAAATAAGAAGCAAATATAAATGGGGTCAGCGTAAGACTCCCAACTATGCCAAGCCCAAGAAGTACTTTGAGTGCCATGTTGCGTTGCCTCATAGCGATCCCACCAAAGACTAGGGAAACGATAAAACCTGCAATCACAGTGCACCAAAATTCCCAAGCTACTATTCTCATCTCTTCCTCCTCAATATATTTTGTTTGCGTGGATTATATCAAAAGTCTATCCGGCCCTCAATGGCACGGCTTAAAGTGATCTCGTCGGCGTATTCTATGTCGCCACCCACCGGTAAACCGCGGGCAATTCTACTTAGTTTAACTTTTTCGGGCCCAAACCCCATATCCCTGATTAATTTTGAAATATACATGGCGGTTGACTCCCCTTCCATACTGGAATTGGTGGCTAAAATGATCTCCAAAGCTTCGCCAAATGCATCTTCATAATTTTTTATCCTATCCATAAGCTCCATAAGGTAAAGTTCTTCCGGACCAATGCTGTTTAGAGGGTCGATAACGCCGTGTAAAACGTGATACAACCCTTTGTAGCCGGTTTTTTCTACGGCAAATACGTCCATGGGACTGGCCACCACTATGATTTGGTTTTTTATTCTCGAACTGTCATCGCACACGCTACACCTTTCGCCCTCTCCCACATTTTTGCAGACCACACATATTTTTGTGCCTGATTTCAGCTCCAGTAAAGCATTGGCGAACCTTTCCAATCTGTCTTGAGGAAAATGCAGTAAATGAAAAGTCAATCTTTGGGCCGATTTAGGACCTATGCCCGGTAAGCTTTGAAAAGATTCTATAAGTTTTGTGATCGATTTTGGGACTTTCATGGTTGCTACTTCATAATTTCTAATCTAAAGGTAAACCACCGTCAAAAACTTCCAGCAGTTTTTCGTTCATTTCCGGAACCGGCGTCTTGGCCGGCACAGCCACGTTGTAATCCGTAAGTCTACCCGTTTCTCTGCTATTTAAAGCTCTATCTTGCTTTCTAACATTACATTTTATGTGCATATCCTCGTGTAAAACGCTACTTAGGGTTTGTTCGATGATAGTCCTGTTTTTGCTGGTTTCCAATCTTTCCTTGTGAAAATCAAATGGTACATCCAACGTGATGGCACGGCCCTCAACTCCGGCCAGTTTGGCCGTTCTTAACAAAGCTGACACACTGTTGTTTATGGAACTTACTTCCGTAATAACTGTATTCCAATTGTTATTGATGATCTCAATGTTTACAACTCCAATCACTTTTTGCTCTTTTTCAACCGGTGCATCTTTACTGCCTTCAGCTAGCTCATCCTTTTCTTCTGGGCTGCTTTCCATCTCAGTAGCACCTACCCTATCAAGATTTCCTTGGCCACTAACCGGTTGGCTCGGACCCTTATCAGGGTTCTGTTTATCTTCTACCAGGCTTGCTTTTTGTGAGCACAGTTTCACTACCGCAATTTCTAATGGCAGTTGAGTAATGAATGTATTCTTAGTACTATTTTGTGCCTCTATAACAATTCCAATCATTTCGGTTAATTCCGAGGCAGAAATACTCTTTGCTTGTCTTTTCATATCTTTTATTAAATTTTCGGTATAATCTTGTATTTCTTCCAGCGAATCCACCTGCACATACAACAGGTCTCTTAAATATTTTAGTAGTTCCCCTGCCCAAAGATACAGATCAATACCATCTTCATATAATTTCTTAACAATATTTAGAGCTTTTTTGGCATCGTTTTCTATAATCAAATCTATAAATTCCGCAAACGTTTCCCTATCTATTACGCTCACTAACGAGTTGACCTCTATCTCGCCTTCGGCTACTTGCTGTAAGATAGTTTCTGCGTCTCTAAAGCCACCATGTGCTGCCTTAGCAATCTGTATGATATCCTGCTCATCTATCTTGATGCTCTCATTTTCTACAATCTTTTTTAATTTCTCGGCTAGCTGATCAATAGTAGCCCGCTTAATTTTGAATACCTGGCATCTGGACTTAATGGTAGCCGGTACCTTGTGTATCTCTGTGGTACAAAGTATAAAAGTTACGTTGGCTGGCGGTTCTTCTAACGTCTTTAAAAGCGCGTTAAATGCCTCCGGGGTTAGCATATGCACCTCATCGATAATATAAACCTTGTTTTTTCCCGCACTGGGGGCCAGCTTGATCTTTTCTTTAAGCTCTCTAATATCGTCAATTCCCCTATTACTGGCGGCATCAATCTCTATCAGATCATAAAAAGACCCGCTTTTTATGGCCACACAGCTATCACAGGCATCACAAGGATCTCCATTAGCTTTAAGGTCCGTACAATTCAAAGCTTTGGCCAAGATTCTAGCCGTAGTGGTCTTTCCGGTGCCTCTGGGGCCTACAAACAGGTAGGCGTGCACGGTTTTACCGCTTTTTATCTGATTAGATAACGCCTCAGCCACATCGTTGGGTTTTGATATCTCACTAAAAACTTGGGGCCTATACTTTGTGTAGTACATACTCACGTAGTATAAAGTTTCCTACATTGTCTATCCACTAATGTATATTTCATAATACAAGGGGAATTATTATAATATCCAACTTAACTTGAAGTTTTATTTGGAAAAGTTGTTTTCGATTTTGGTTAAAATTTCGTCTGAAAGTTGGGCTACTTTTGGCAAGTCTTCTTCATTCATATTGGAAAGTACATAGGCCTCGACACCAAACTGCGCCTGCTCGGGCCTTCCTACACCCACCCTTACCCTCCAAAATGCTTGCGTACCGAGTCTCTCCATAATATCCTCCACTCCCTTGTGCCCGGCAGAGTCCTTTCCAAGCTGTAGCTTCCATTCTAAGAAGGGAAAATCCACTTCATCATGAATGACTACTATATTTTGGGGTTCAATCTTATAAAACGAAGCTATTTTACTTACGGCCTCCCCCGATAAGTTCATAAAGGTGAGGGGTTTTGCAAAAATAGTATCCGCGCTCCTAGCTACCAGCGCCTTAAACTTTTTCTCCTCTTTCCAGGACTCCTTCACCATTTCATCGACCAACATAAAGCCCACGTTGTGTCTGGTCTTCTCGTACTGCGCGCCCGGATTCCCTAAACCCACAATTAGTATTTTCGTATTATTATTATTCTTCGTCGCCGTCATGATGAACTCCTAATAAATGTAAAACTCCATGCTCAGCCAGTTCAGCTAATTCAGCTTCCAAAGTATTTCCATACTCCTTGGCTTGCCTTTTAGCCTGATCGATATTAATGATGATGTCACCCAGAAAATAAGATTCATCTTCCCCGGTTTCGTCCATTCTAAAGGACAAAACGTCAGTGGGATAATCCTTGCCTAAATGCTGCTTATTTAATGCTTGAATCTCGTTATCGTGGGAAAATTTTATGGAAACAAAAAAATCTTTATCCAAAGGAATCTTTTTAGTGCTGCTCATGCGGTTGTTCTTCTAACTCTTCTGGAGCAAATTCTGTCAATAACTCCTTGAGAATTTCCATCTCAGCTTTTTCTTTATCAGCCAAATCCTGTCTGCCACCCTTCTCATACGATTCGATCGAGTCCAGTCTCTGCTTAATTTCCTTTTTTATAACTTTGACTACGTGTTTATCTTCCAGCACCAAATTCTGGGTCCTAAAGTCAATTTCCTTATTGTTTATGGCGGTAATCAGCATACGCAATACTCCAACTCGCTCCGTATCACGGGATTTCATGTATTCTATGAGCTTTGCTCTCAATGCGTCTCTAATCATTAGTTTTAATTATTCTTCTCGTAATAAATTTTTCTAGCTAACTTTTTCTTGTTTTGCCTTCTAACCTCACTTGGTTTAACGTATCTTTCCCTGTCTTTAACTTCTTGTAGAATTCTTGCTCGATGTACTTCCCGATTAAAACGTCTCAAAGCCTGCTCAAGGGATTCGCCTTTTCGTACCTTGACCTTTGTCATGCTTGTGATAACACTGATAAATTGATTTTATCTTATTTGCCTTTCGGCAGGTTACAAAAACACCTCCAAATCTTTATGTAACTTAAAATTTTCAAGACTTAACGGTTTAGAGTATATATATTCAACAAGGTTTTGGCAAATTTTGGTATTTAAGGAAATTTTGTACTCATAGGAGAAAGGCGCGAGTCAGGAACTAGCGTGGTGAAAACAAAAAATAGTGGTCTTAATTAGAAAGGTATAAATTGTCGAATGTCTTTTACCGTCACTAAAACTAGGATTCCCAGAAAAAAGGCCATGCCCCATTTGTGAATAATAGCCTCAACCTTTATATTTACCGGCTTTTTAAAGATCATTTCGTAAAATACAAACATCAAGCGTCCCCCATCCAGCGCCGGAAGGGGCATAATATTTATAAGAGCCAGACTTAACGACAACAGAGCCACAAAATCGATCAGACCCAAGGCTGCGTCTATGCCTCCATAGGAAATGATGCTATTTATGACCGAGTAGATGCCTACCGGCCCCGAAACTCCTGAAGAAACCGGTTCAATACTTTTTACCTTAACCGCCAACTTGATAAATTCCCCAAATGTACTCATGGTGTAAGTCAACATGTTATAAGCGTGCGCAAACGGCGCGGTAAGCTTGTTAGGATAATAAATGGTGGCCGATTCAGTAATTAAAACTCCCAAAAGACCGTTTCCTTCATCGTCCGTCGTGGTGCTAAATCTGACACTTCTTACAACGTCTTTGGTGTTTCTTTTCATATCCTTTACCAATACCACCACTTCTTGATTTGGCTTTTCCTTCACAGCGGCTCTAATTTCTTCAACATTGTTTACCGGCACCCCGTCAATTTCCATGATGGCCTCCCCTATCTCAACTCCGGCTGTATCAGCCGGTGACCCCTCAGAAAAGGCTGACACCACTGTATCTATTGAAGTAACCTGACCGTATTTAAACTTGTAATCGAAAAATATAGGCAGATTCAACGTCTTAAATCCGGTAAAAGTGAATAGCAAATAATAAGACGAGATGGCAAGGACGAGATTCATAAACACACCGGCTGACAGAATACTTGCCCGTTGCAGGGGGGTTTTTGACATGTAACTTCGGGGATGGGTCAACGTGGTCTGATCAGCCTCTTCAATATCTTCGCCGAATAATCTTACAAATCCCCCAAACGGGAGCCAGTTGATTGAATAAATAGTTTCACCAATTTTCTTACCCCAAATCCGCGGTGGAATACCCATCCCGAATTCCTCCACTAAAACACCGCATCTTCGAGCCGCTATAAAATGGCCTAGTTCGTGAATTAATATCAAAACAGAAAGTATGATTATAAAAGCAATTGCAGTTAACATGAGGTGTTCTTAGATGGTCATCAATTCGGTAATTTTTGCTTCTCCAATAGTGTCAGCCTTGTTAGTGAAATCTTTAATAATGTCTTCCGCATCTTCTTTTTGTGAAAATTTGTCGTCCTCACTAATGACCTTATCGTCAAAGTCTTTATCTATCTCTTTCATGGCGTCTTGTCGAATATTCCTCACGGACTGTTTGCATTCTTCCACTTTCTGATTTACCAACCGGGCTAATTCTTTTCTCCTGTCTTCGGTTAAAGTCGGTACCGGCACTTTTATGTTTCCTCCCGCTTCCACCGGACTTAGCCTAGATTCACCTTCTCTGATAGCTTTTTCTATCTGAGGAATTAAACTTTTATCCCAAGGGGTCACTAAAATGGTTTGGGCGTCGGCCAGCGTAATCGAACCTAACTCTTTTAATGTCATTTTGGATTCGTAAGCGATAACTTCCACATCTTCCAGCAAGGAGGGGTTCGCCCTACCCGTTCTGATTTGTGTCAGCTCAGCTTTTAAGAAATCGATTGATTTTGAGAGTCTATTTTTTAGCTCGATTGATGTCATAGCAAGTGAATTTTATCACACTAAAACTTCTTTTTAGTAAGGGTTTTTAGTCTGTAATCGAATACTTAACGAATTTCTTTAGTTCTAACTTCTCGCCTAACTTGGCCGTTATCTCGTTAACCAGATCCTGAATGGTCTTACTTTCCTCTCTCATATAAGGGGCATTTAGAAGCTCTTTCACATCTTTGTAGTCATCGGTACAAACTTGCATAGCCACTTCTTTGCACAGACTTTGGAAGTCGTTTGTTTTGGCCACAAAATCCGTCTCACAGGCCATTAGTATCATGCTACCCACTTTGCCTGTGTTGTGTATGTACGAATACACCAGGCCGTCTGCGGCCACACGGTCAGCTTTTTTTGCCGCCTTTGCTGAAGCTTTTTTCATAAGTGCTTCCTTGGCTTTTTCTACATTGCCTTCGAATTTCTCCAGGGCTTGTTTTACTTCTAAAACACCGGCACCGGTATCGTCTCTAAGTTGTTTTATTTTTTTAATGTCTTGCATTATTTTTTCTCCTTGGTAACTTTTTTAGGTCTGCCCTTCTTTTTGGCAGGTTCTTTTTTAGGTTCTTTTTTAGCGGTAGTTTTCTTAGCGGGTTTTTTCTCGGCTTTCTCCTCCGACTTCTTTTCTTCTTTCTTGTCCTCTTTTTTCTCTTCTTTTTTCTCTTCAGCTTTAGCGGACTCTTCAATTTCCTTACCCAAGGACTCTAGCCTAACTACTTCAGCATAATCCTTGTAACCCTGCTCAACCGCGTCCGCCAAGCACTTGACCACACAAGCAATTGATTTGATAGCGTCGTCATTACCGGGTATGGGGTAAGCTACTTTAGTAGGGTCTGAGTTTGTATCGACCATGGCCACCACAGGTATTTTGGCCGCCGCCGCTTCTCTGACAGCTGTCTTTTCTCTTTTTGTATCCACTACAAATATAGCTTCGGGAGCTTTCTTAAGATTGGTCAAACCACCGACATATTTTTCCAGTTTTTCGATTTCCCTATCAATGAGCAATCTTTCCTTTTTTGTATACATATCCAGCTCACCCTTTTCTCTTCTTGTTTTTAGATCGATAAGTTTATTAATATTGTTCTTTTTGATAACACCAAAGTTAGTTACCGTTCCTCCCAACCATCTTTCGGTCACATACATGGCACCTGATCTCTCGCCCTCAATTTTAATAATATCCCGGGCTTGCTTTTTTGTGCCTACAAATATAACCTTGCCACCTTTGGCTGTAACCTCATACAAAAAGTCAGCCGCGTTCTTAAGCAGCTCCTCAGTTGTTTCCAAATCTATAATATGAATATTCTTACGGGTAGTGTAAATATAGGGGGCCATTTTTGGATTCCATCTTTTTACTTGGTGTCCAAAATGTACGCCCGCATCGACTAGATCTTTAATTGTAGGTGTTTTATATTTTTCTGACATATATTTTTAAGAGGAATTAAAACAAAAAGTTATCTTAATTCTCTCTTTTTACTATTGAAGGCAAATTCTATGATCTGCTTCTCATCCGTTTCCGCATTGCAGAAGAGAGTAACGGACAAATGCTAAGTTATCATGGGTACGTGGAAATTGCAAGGGAGGACAAATTGGTAACCTAATCTTCAATCTCGGGCTCTTTGTGGTCAGCCTCACCGGCCTGGTCGGCCTCTACGTCATCATTACCCGGCTTCTTCCATGACGACCAATCACAATCCGGGTAACGGCTACAACCGTAAAATATTCTACCTTTAGCTTTCTTGACCACCACATCCCCTTCTTCGCAACCGGGACATTTAACCCCTATCTTTTCTAAGAATGGTTTGGTAGTTTTACATTTTGGGTAATGGTCACAAGCTAAGAATTTACCGAATCTGCCTGTTTTCAAGATAAATTTCCCATCTTCACAATTGGGACATTTACCAAAATCGGTAATCTCTTCTCCATGCTCATCCACAACTTTATTCTCCTCCAACGGTTTTGCGAACTCGCACTCCGGATATCCGGAACAACTGAGAAATTTTCCATACTTACCTAGTTTAAATACAAGTGGTTTTCCGCAATCAGGGCAGACCTCATCACTTTCACCTAGATTTGTGACATCTTTCTTGTTTAATTCTTTGTTCTTAACTTCCAATATTTTCTCAAACGGCGTATAAAATTCCCTGATCACCGGCACCCACTCTTTTTTGTCTTCGGCAATATCATCCAGATCTTTTTCCATCTCTGCCGTAAATTCGTACCCGACAATTTCAGGAAAATGCTCAACTAGCAAATCTGTTACCACATAGGCTACTTCCTCCGGTACAAAATTCCTGGCTTCACGTCTCACATATTTTCTAGCAATAATGGTAGAGATGGTAGGCGCGTAGGTTGACGGTCTTCCAATACCCAAGTCTTCCAGCTTTTTTATAAGAGAAGCGTCGGTATATCTAGCCGGAGGTTGGGTGAACTTTTGCTCCAAATCCAATTTCTGCAAATTCACATCCTCCCCCTCCGACACTTGGGGCAGCACATTCAAACCGTTTTCTTTGTCTTCGTAGCCCAGATATTGGGCCACTTTCAACCAGCCGTCAAACTTTATGACTGACCCTGATGCCCTAAATTCATATTTTTTGTCCGACATGATAACGATGGTGGTTTGGTCGTACACCGCCGCCTTCATCTGGCACTCCAACGTTCTTCTATATATCAGGGAATAGACTTTATGTTCATCCTTTTCTTTGATCGAATTGGGATGACGGCTTAGTTCCGTAGGTCTAATGGCTTCGTGAGCTTCTTGGGCTGATTTTGAAGTGGTCTTATAAAATTTCGTGTCCTTGGGTAAATAACTTTCTCCAAACTCATCCTTTATAAAACTCCTCAGTCCCTTGGTAAAATCCGCCGACATGCTAATAGAGTCTGTTCTGTGATAAGTTATATATCCTTTTTCGAAAAGTTTCTGCGCCGCGCTCATGGTCTTTCTGGCTGACATACCGTACACATTCACAGCCGCTTGTTGTAAGGTTGAAGTCTTGTAAGGCGCGTACGGATTCCTAATTCTTTCTTTTTTCTCGACTTTGTCGATTTTAAAGTAATCTTGATTTAATTCTTGTTCGATACTTTTGGCTTGCGTCTCATTTTTAACCTCAAGTTTCTTACCATCTTTTTTATTTAAAAAGGCCGAAAATACCTCTTTTCCGGTGGTTTCAAATAAACCGTCAATTACCCAGTATTCATCAGGCTTGAAGGCATCGCGCTCTCTTTCCCGCTCAACCACCAATCGTACCGCCACACTTTGGACTCTCCCCGCCGACAAACCATACCTGACTTTTG
>CAZHRD010000005.1:0-14083 GCA_964533985.1 uncultured Candidatus Saccharibacteria bacterium
ACACAAACGGTTTGACTTCTTTGTAGCCAGGGAGCGGTTTGGGGCTTTGACCTTGGAGCCCGATGGTGTCTCCCACTTTAACTTTGAAAATTTCTTTGAGGCCGGTTGAGATAAAACCCACTTCACCCGTTTCCAAAGTTTGTGTGGTGACTTTTTGAGGGGTGAAATAACCCACGCCTTCAGGTTTTGAAATTCCCCCGGTAGCTAAAAACTGTATTTTTTGGTCATTTTTAAAATCTTGGCTTAAGAATTGCCCGTCTTCCACCTTAATTACGGCTACTACGCCTAGAAACTCATCATAAAAGGTGTCGAAAATTAGGGCGCGGGTGGGCTTGTTGGAGTCTCCGGCCGGAGCCGGTACGGTTTCGATAACTTTATGTAATAGTGTGTCCACCCCTTCTCCTGTTTTGGCTGAAACCTGCAAAATTTCCTCCTCATTAAAACCGAAAGTATCGGTGAGGTCTTTTATGACCCCGGCAATATCTGCTCCGGGAAGATCGATTTTATTTATAACAGGAATAATGGTGAGGTTGGCATCCAACGCTTTATAAACATTGGAGACAGTTTGGGCTTGAATACCCTGACTGGCATCGACCACTAAAATAGCGCCCTCGCAGGCTGCCAGTGAACGGGAAACTTCATAAGAAAAATCTACATGTCCGGGAGTGTCGATAAGATTTAGTTGATAAATCTCGTTGTTGTGGGTGTAGGCTAGTCGAACCGCCTTCAGTTTAATGGTGATACCTTTTTCTTGCTCAAGCTCCATGGAATCCAACGTGCGCGACTTCATATTTCTTTTTTCTATAGTATGGGTGATTTCCAAAAATCTATCCGCCAAGGTGGACTTGCCGTGGTCAATGTGAGCTATGATACAAAAGTTTCTAATTTTGTCTTGAGACATACAAGGATTGTAACAAAAAAGAAGGGAAAACGGTTTTGTAATGCAATGCGCGACCGTTTTCCCTTGGCATGTGCCCCCATCTAGTTCCAGCTAAGAATGAAGACTATCGTAATAGGAGAAACTATCAGGAGGATAGAAAAAGAAATCTTCCAACTACTGTGTAAAGTTTTCCAAAGATACATTCCGAATATCCTATTAACGTAATTTTGGTTCCAAGTACAGCAGTCAATGTTGTTCAGGAACTTTTTAGCCGATTCATATGCTTCGTTAAGACCAATGATTTTCAGTATAGACTGCCTTATCGTTATAACGGCATACGCCATAAGCAAAATGTATCCGACAACATAACTAGTTGCCATTATGCCGCTGTTCATAAAATTCTCCTTTTGGTATTTAGTTTTCAATGATTGTGAAAACTATACAACGCATATTATTGTAAAGTCAAACAAAGAGTTTATATCTCTTCCCTCTGTCCAATAGTTGAGGTGGCCACCACAGCGGTGTCTTTTGAGATTCTTAATTTTCGTGCCAGCTTATATAAAAGTTCAATTTCTTCCACTTTAAATATCCAGGTGAAGAATAGGTAAGTTATCATGCCCACTAAAGACGCAACGGCAGTAAGCATCAGCAACGGTACCGTTCTGGAAGTATCAAACACAAACTGGTCTAAAAGTTTTAAAGGAAGGTAGAGACCAGCGCCCATGAAAATAGCGGCATACCCAATTTTTGTAAACGGTACGATCAGCTTTTCAAACCCGAGCCCGCCAATTTTCGATGAGAACATAATCATGAGAACAACAAAAGTCAAAATCGAAGTAATGCTAAATGAGAAAGCAATGGACCACACGCCCAGGTGTAAGTATTGGACAAAAATGAGAGACAGTAAGATGTTAATAAACAGAGTGACCGTGCTTACCTTTACGGGAGTAGCGGTATCCTTAAGAGCATAGAAAGCACGCGTGACCAAATAAATTCCGCTTTGCGCAAAAATCGATAAACTATAAAAAGCCAAGGCGTAAGAAGTTTTTACGGTAGCTTCCCAAGGGAAAGTAGACGCCCCATACACAATTCTCACGACGGGAACTCTAAGTATTAGTAATACAACGCTGATAGGAATTACCAGATACATCATTTGATGGAACGAGGTTATGAAGGTTTTTTTATACTTATCTAAGGAAATATTGTCACCTTCTTCTGCCAAAGTCGGTAAGCTGGCATGCGCAATGGAAAGCCCAAAAATATTTACCGGAAAAAATTGTAATTGATTAGCAAACCGTAGATGAACCACGGCCGGGGTTGAGATTAGGATAGCAAAGGCATTGCTGACCGTGGCAATAAGGTTGTTAATGAGTACGCTCCCAATTCTCGACGGCATCAATTCGAACACTTCCCTTGTCCCATTTTTGTGAAAACTAAAAGACAAAAGAGAAAATTTAAAATCTACGGTTCTCATCATGGGAATCTGTACTATCAGATGCAGAAAAGCGCCTATGATCACACCATAGGCTGGTCCGTAAACACCGTATTTGGCTGTGAGAAAAACAGTGCCCATAATAAAACCGACGTTATAAAAAATCGGCGCCAATGCGGGCACCAGAAAATACTTGAATGATTGCAGGATGCTGGTCAAGAAACTACTGGCCACCAAAACCAGTTGGGCTATAAGCATGATTCTCATTAAGTTTGCGCCAAGTACTATTTGAGGTTCACTAAAATGCCCCACCGACAGCAGACGTATGACAGCCGGAGAGAAAATATAAATAATGGCGGAAAATACAAAAAAGAAAGTCAAAGTGATGTTGATCATGGAGGAGGAGGTGTCCCAAGCTCTTTTTTTGTCTTTTCTGTACAAAGTTGTGAAAACTGGTATAAAAACCGTAGAAAGCGCTCCTACCACCAAAACGGAGTAGATCAGGTTGGGAATTCGATCAGCTGTATAAAAGACCGCTAACTCAATAGAATCGCCAAAAAATGTGGCTAACAATCTACCCTTAGCTAATCCCAATAAGGCATTAAAGCCGCTGGCCACAGCTAAAACAAAGGCTGCGGATAAAATAGTTTTTTGTGTTTTTATGGCAAAGCGCCCACTGTTTTTTAACATAATACAGGTTTGTGAAAAAAGTGTTTTCCTTAGTACCGAACTTATGTTATCATACGGCACGTCAATGCCAAACACTAAATCTGCAAAGAAAGTTGTAAGATCTTCTTTGCGAAAAAAACAATTTAATAACTACTGGAAGAACCGAGTTAAAAATTCTGTCAAAAATATGGACGGAACGTTAAAGACGGATAAAGTCGATACTGATATACTTAATAAAGAGCTTTCGGTATTGCAAAAAGCCCTGGACAAGGCGACAAAAAATAATGTAATACACAGAAACAAGGCTAATAGATTAAAATCAAGATATGCAAACAAAATTGCTGCCCTCAATACAGGAACTAAAACAAAAGGTACTGCAAAAAGTACTAAAGGGAAAGAAAGCCAAGAAAAAGGAAAAGGAACAGCTTCAGGATCAGAATCTTAGTCCAAATCTTCTTACTCCCATAGAAACTAAAAGCTTTTTAATGAAGGCTAGCCCAAAAATAGCCATAACTACCAGAAATCTAGTCTATGTGACAGCAGTTGTATTCTCAGTCCTATCCGTCACAAATTTCGTCTTACAAAATAAGCTAAATATAGGTGTCGAAAAAAGGGACGAACTCATAGAAACCATCAAGAAGAACTCTTACGTGGAGGATCAGGTTAGAGGCATATCAGGAGCGACCAAACTTTATAAAGACATCAAAAACCAAAATCTAGAGGTGTCTTACCATTTGCGTACTTTAGTAGGTGTTTTGGAGGGAACTGTTACCGCTAACAGTATCAGCTTTAATCGGGACAAGAAATACTATGAAATCAATGCCTCCACAAACAAGGCTACGGCTTACACCACTATGATTACAAAGCTATTAGATAACGAGTACATAGAAAGTATGACGATTGAATTTGTCGACTACAAGCCTCAAACAAATGAGTACACGGCTGATTTTAAGGTGGAACTAAAATGAACGAAAAAGTAACCAACCAACTAAACGCTTATAAAAGAACTCTGGAAAACAAAAAGCTTCAATCCAGTATTTACTCTATTTTATTAGTCACCACCATGTTATTTTTTGACGTGTTTGGTTTAAGATCCATGCTCAAAATTACCAAAAGAAGATATGATACTTTACAATCCTTAAACCAATTAGTGACCGATCTGGAATTCAAGAAAGATAATATCGACATGTTAAAACAAAAGCTGGATGCCTCCCAGTACTATTTGAACATGCTGGAGGAAACGGTGCCGGTGTCTCCTACTGAGGAAAAATATATGGTGGGTTTGGTGCAAACGGCTGCCAAGCATGGCTACAAACAAAATAAGCTCATTATTAAGGAAAACAAAAATAATTTTGTTGAGCTAAGGGGTACATTCCAGGGCTCTCCGGATCAAATGGAACCGTTTATAGAATCTATTGAGAATCAGGATCGATTATCGGTCATACAAACTTTTCACTATAGTATTGTCGAAAAAACGGTAAACTTAGAAGTAGTTATTAGGATATATTATTTATATAGGTAATATGAGAAACATCGTTGTAATATTGTTAATTTTATTTGCAATTGGTATATTATGGATAGGGTCAGGTTTTAGAAAGTTCTCTGAAGAGACATACGTAAACGATGACTTTTCGGAATTTTCTAAGCCCACAGGCAATGACCTTGATTTAGATTTTTTGAAGAAAGAATTTGAGCCTGCCTATGAATTCTAGAGATCAAGCCAAAAAAGGTTTTAAAACATTTTTATTAACTCTCATAATTTCATTGGTTATTTTTAGCGGTATTTACTATGTGATCAACTCTCAAAATGACGAAGAATTTTCCGGAAATTTAAGTAAGACAGAGGAACCGGTGGATGTTCTTAGCTCCAAATCAGCCCAGGATAAAACAAAGACTTTAGGCGCTGCTGATAATAGGGACGAAGAAAGTGTTTTTGCTGATCTGGCAGGTCAGAAGATGGATGAATCCGGGAATAGAGCTGTGTTAGCGGGAACTGATAGTGTAGATACTACTGACACTGTGGTAACTACTGTTACCACTGAACCTACGGTGGACACCACTGTAACCACCACCACTACGACTACCACGGCGACCGCTGATGCGGAGACCACTGACACGGAGACGGCGCAAACCACCGTACCTGACACGGGAGTATCCGGGCCGACCATGGGTGTGGTTCTAACTCTCATAATTTTAGGTTTTGCCGCATATATCATGTTTCTAGGGCCTAGAAACGTTGCCCTTCATAACTTTGAAAAAGATTTTCTTGACGATCTTGAGTAGGATTTTGAGTAGGATTTTCCCAATATTTAATCAACCAACATAGCGTTCACTAAAAGACGTCTTAGTTTTGTGCCGGGAGGTGAACAGGTCATTAGCACAACGGTAGATTCGTTTAAATACTTTGGTTTAATATCAGCTAAAGGGTTAACATCATCCGGAGCCACTTCTTCCGTGCTTTCCACCACATATGTATAGTCACGATTATTGTAGGTGATATAAAACTCATCTCCCGGTTCTAATCTTCCCAAAGTAGAAAAAATGGTTTTGTAGTTATTGGCATTAAAAAACCAAGGTAGGACTGAGTGCCCGTAAATAAAGGCATTTCCCGTTTCACCGGGGAGGGCCGTGCCCGGGTAGTGTCCTAAAGAAACATCAGGATTAAGGGTTTTAGCATTAGTTTCCACCACGGCATTTTCAATTTTCAGTTTAGGTATGGTTAGATAAAAGTGTTCCGGTACGTTTGGGTTGTCCTCGGCACCTAAGACATTGGCAAAAGCACTTTCTTTACTCTCATTAAGTTCGTTGAATTCAAATTCATAAAAACCGGCTGCTCTTCCTAAAATAGTGGCATTGTCCATGAGTTGGATCGATTCGTTGCTGGTTTTAAAGACCAAGACCGGTAGGACAACCTGAACCGTGAACACAAACATGCCGGCAAAGAACAACAAGGAGGGCAAGATTCTGGTTTTGGCATAAAAACCTTTGCTTACCTCGTTATAAATAGGGTCGAAACCCTCGTCTTTAATGTAGATCTTTTTTTCCATAAACTACTTGTTTAGAATTTGCTCAATTGTATATACTAGCGCAACCTCAGAATCGATCAAACCCGTTTTTAATTTTTTATCAGTATCATACATAAACATGTAAAGTTCATTTATATCTTGGGTCGAAAAATTGTCCGCCTGCACTAAAGCTTTGTTTCTCACAAAATTACTTTTTTTGGCAAATTCCACCGTGGTGTATTTTGCGTGGGTAATATTTCTCAGCCCATATAAGATCATCGATAAAATATAAAAAGTGTTGGTGTCTTCCTGGGTTAGTTTTTCAAGCTCATCATAGGCCGCCAATTTATTTTTCATAAATAGGCTATCCACAAATTTAAACACGTTTGAGTCTTGAGTTTCCGTATTTAAAACCACGCGGGCATGAAGCTCTTCCGCGCTTTTATAAAAAGTGTTGGTGCGACCCAATTCCCTGTCGCACAAGACAATCAAAACTGTTTCAGTAGGAATTTTCTTCATGACATCCACGTAAGTTTCCGAATCCGCCACTTTGGTAGCGGGAATATTTAGGACCACAAACGGCGCATTTCCAAAAATATCAAACGAACAGGCGATCTCGTACAATTCTTTGGGGGTGATATCGGAAATATCACGTTCGGTTTTTAAACCCATGGCCAGTTTCTTCTGTTGATTAATGATCAACTTTCTTGACTTGGGGTAATCGTCTCCATGGACTATGTAAATCATTTTTGACTAAATAAATATCTTTGTACGTAGGCGTGAAGTTGTGAGAAATCTCCAACTTTTGGAATAAGCACATACTCATTTTCGTGAGCTCCATACAGCTCCGCATTTTCTGGAGCATAAAGTAGGCCACCCTCATCCGCGGCGCTTCTATCGTCTAAAACTACGGATGTAACCCTATCAAAATCGATCTGCTGTGATAAAAGATAAAAACTCTGCACGTCATTGAAGGTTATGTTGGTGTCCATTTGATTGGCATAAAGCTCATAAAGTTCTTTGATCTTAACCGGGTTTACTAAAGTTTGCAAAGAAAGAGCTTTGGTTTTGATGGCGGAGATGACTCTTTGTTGTCTTTCAGACCTGGCAAAGTCGGTGTTTTCGCCGTTGGTGCCTTTTCTGGATCGAACATATTTTAGCGCTCTTTCTCCATCAAGAGTTTGCATGCCCTTATCAAAGGCCACCGTCTCATAACGGTCGTTTTCATTGGGAGCGTTTTCCATGCCCTCAATGGGATAGTAGTAATCAATGAATGATCTTTCCACATCGACGTCTACGCCGCCAAGAATATTTATGGCATCTCTAAAGAGTTCAAAATTTACCACGGCGTAATAATGGATAGGTACTCCCAACACGTCTTCGACCACTTGCATAAGCGCGTCTCCGCCACCCACATCATCTGACTCGTCCTGTTTATTATAAGTGTAAACTGCGTTGATCTTGGATTTGGCACCTCTGGAATCTTCCACCCACAAGTCCCTGGGTAAGGAGAGCATGACCACATCGTGTTCAACTCGGCCAATGGAAACCAACAATAAAGTGTCGGTAAGTTCCGACTTGATGGTACCTTCGGTTCTTTGATCAGATCCCAACAATAGTAAGTTGGTTCTGCCGTCCGTTTCTTTTAAGTTAGAAGCGTTCACGGTCGCTACAATGGAAATAGGATCGAACAAGTGGGCGCCTTTTTTGGCCAATACTGCACCGCCACCTACAAGTAGGCCCAAAATTACTAAAACCACTAATAGCTTGATCCACTTTGGTTTCTTTTTAGGTTTTTCTTTTTTTATTTTTATATCTACGTAATCCATGGTCTTTTCTTATTCAAGGGCACTAATTATATCTAAAAAATGCTGCGGATCTAGACTGGCATTTCCCACCAATACGCCGCCCAGGTTTTTTATTTTGGCCAGCGCGCCCACGTTGTCACGGTTCACAGATCCGCCATAGATAACGGACACACCGGGAATTTCTTTGGCAAAATATTGATAAGTTTCTACTATCTCCGCCGGGTCTTTTTCCCTGTAAACCCCGTCTTTTGAAATATTTTCGGGGTCTTCCCAAGCTATAACGGCACCTTCGGTTAAATAATCTTTGCATTCGTCCTTATTTACAAAACAAACAATAGGTGTCACGCCGTGTCTAAGGCAAACATCTCTTTTTTTGAGGACAATTTCTTTGAATTCTTTTCTTTCGCTGTGCCCTATGATGGAATAGTGGCAAAAGTCGGCTATCTCGAATGCCCCCACGTCACCGGTGTGGGCGCCTTGTTCGTGCAAAGATACATTTTGGGCGGAACATTCCATGATGTGGTCTTTGCAAAATTGAGACGACTTGTATAAGTGAGGCGTTGAGGGCGCAATTATAATCTTGTTTTTAAATTTCTTTCCTTTTGTTAGATCTTTAAACTTTTTAAACCAAGTTTCCACTTGGTCAAGGTCCATATTCATTTTCCAGTTGGCTATAATATATTTCATAATTTTAGTTCTAACCCAACTCCTTCAACGTATTTTGTACTAGGGAAGGAAGGTTTTCAATGTCTTCGTGGGTATAATCATACCCTAACACATTTAAGCACGAAAATACGGTACCGACATCAGTGTATATATTTTCCGCAAAACCGCAGGCCACCAAACTGTGGGCCAACACGTTTCCTCCCAGTTCGCCCAATTTAGATTTCTCGCAACCCATGGGGCAACCGGAACAGGAAGGGAAAAAGCCCTTATCCGTAGTAATATCCTTTGTTTTTCCAAGAATGTCCAAGTAAATTTCTTCATATTTGTCGAACTTTGCCGGTGTGAAGACCTTGGTGCCGGTGATGCCAAACCCAAGCACCTTTTTACTAGCAAGTTTCTTGTCCAACAGGTTTTCATAGCCCAGAAAATAATTATCTAAGATCAGGCCACCATTTTTTATCAACAGAGTGCTGTTTTTGCCCGGCAAGCCTAAAGATTCAGTTAGGGTCTCGGTTTCTTTGAAAGTAACCTCGTCATTTTGAATGTCTAGCATGACGCTTTTGGACGATTTTCCATGCAAAACTACCGCGTCAAGGTCCGAAAATTTTATTCTTGTGGATAGATAACCTCCTAGGTAAACATCTTCGACCACATCATTTTGGTTAAATACCACGGCGGTTTTGGAAACAAAAGGGAAAAAACCATTTAAAGGGCCCACGGAAAAAATAACCGGGTTTTCATCGGCATAAATTTCGTACAGTCTTAGGCCTAGGGCCACACCCCCAAAATATTTATATAGATCCGGGAAAGTTTTAACTTCCGAAGTTTTTTTGGCCAGATCTATAAAAAGTACTTTTTTACTCAATGAGGCCATCGTTTTCTTCCTGTGAAATTTCAAAAACTTCAGTCGGGCAAATATTTTTTATTCTCTCCACATCCAGATCGTTGATCCTGGGGTCAAGGTTTATAGAATATTCCAAGAAATCTTTATCTTGGGCACGATTTTTGAATATTCTTATGAGAGAGCCTTCCAAACCGACTATTTTTAGTTGACGTTGAGCTTCCAAGGCGCAAAGTTCGCACCCAATGCATTTTTGCGGAAAAGACACTTTGAGATTGTTTGCCATGATGGTGCTATTTTATCACGTTAACCGGGGTTGGTTCGATTGCTAAAGCAGATTATATGATAGGAGAACCCAAAAGCTGAGCCATATCCACTAATCTGTGGCTGTACCCCCACTCGTTATCGTACCAAGCCAAAACCTTGACCAGATCCCCATCAATCACGCGGGTCATGCTCAGATCTACAATGGCTGAGTAAGGCGACTTAATAATGTCACTTGAGACCAGGGGTTCGTCAGTTGTATCCAAAATATTTTTATAAATAGGGTTTTCCTTGGCCTCTATGAAAAAGTTGTTGATCTCCTCTACTGTAGTTGGTTTTCCCACTAGCATAGTTATGTCCGAAATTGAGCCGACGATGATAGGCACCCTAATGGCTAAACCGTCAAATTTACCTTCAAGATCAGGAATGGTTTTGGTGGTAGCAATGGCTGCGCCGGTTGAGGTGGGCACAATATTATAAGGGGCGGCTCTGGCTCTTCTGGGGTCATCGCTGGGGCCATCGACCAGGTTTTGGGTAGCGGTCATGGCGTGGACGGTGGTAAGACCGGCTTTTTTAACACCAATAGCGGAATGAATAACGGATATAACCGGAGAAATACAGTTTGTAGTGCAGGAAGCGTTTGAAATAACATCCTCGCCCTTGTATTGGCTTTCGTTGACGCCTTTTAGATAAGTTTTGATATCGCCTGTGCCTTTGGTAGGAGCCGAAACTACCACGGCGTGCGCGCCTGCCTCAATATGGGCTCGGGAAGCGCCGTCTTTTTCAAATCGGCCCGTGCATTCAAGTACCACATCTATTTCTAGTTCTTTCCAGGGTAATTTGGCCGGGTCTTTTTCGCTCAATAATTTAGACTTTTTACCTTCGACCACTAAAAAATCATCTTCAAGATGCACGTTTTTCTCATATTTTCCATAAGCGGTGTCGTATTTTAGTAAATGAACGATGATTTCCGGGTCGGTGAGATCGTTGATAGCCACCACCTCAAGGTTTGGTCGGTCCTGAATGATTTTAAAGGAGGCGCGGCCTATACGGCCAAATCCATTGATTGCAATTTTTACGGGCGTTGAGGGCATGAACTTATTGTATCTTGTTTTTCCAAATTAATTAAGCTTATTTTAGGTTGCTGTCTAACCAATCGGTGAGGATTTCTTGAGGCATAGCCCCGACTTTTCTCGATATTTCTTCTCCGTCTTTTAAAAGCACAAAGGTGGGAATGCCCATGACGCCGTATTTACCGGCTTCAGCTGAGTTTGTTTCTACATCAACTTTTTTGAACTCCACTTTGCCTTTATAGTCTTTTTCGACTTCTTCAAAAATAGGTCCCATCATTTTACAGGGGCCACACCAGTCGGCATAAAAATCTAATAAAGTTATCATAAAAAAATCTCCAAAGAAATTGTTACAGAAGTTATATTACCATAGGGTTCAAGCCCTCCAAGTTTCACTTGGTCAACATGTTAAAAAACGAGCTTATAAAAGAAACCAGCAGGCCGAAAAGTAGGGCGGCTAGGATAGTTTCGATAATAAAACCGGGTACCAGATATGCGGCCAGATACAAAAGAGCCACATTTATGACAAAGGAAAATAGGCCTAATGTAAGGATAGTTATAGGTAGAGTAAGTATCACCAAAATTGGCTTCACGAACATGTTTAGGATGCCAATAACTATGGCTACAATGAAGGCGGTTTGAAATGAATCAACTGTTACTCCCGGAATTAAATAAGCGCTTATGAACACAGCTAGGGTAGCTGTGAGAAGCTTTAAAATTAGTTTCATACGTTAATAATAATAAGGTAACCTCCGTTTTTAAGCAAACAAATTTGGAGTATCCGAGTCGTGCTAAAATGTTTCTGTGCCAAAACAAAACCCAAAAACTTTAGATGGTTTAAATCCCCAACAAATCGAAGCTGTAAAACATCTGGACGGTCCTGCTTTGGTAGTGGCCGGTCCGGGAAGCGGGAAAACCAGGGTTTTGACGCACAGAGTAGCTTATTTAATAAAAGAGCATGGTGTGGATCAGTCAAATATTTTATGTGTCACATTTACGAACAAAGCCGCTGGGGAAGTTCAAGGTCGGGTGTTTAAATTGTTAGGCAAAGACCAAAAACTAACCTGGAGTGGAACGTTTCATTCCATTTGTGCCAGGATCCTCAGAAAAGACGGTTTTTATTTAGGTATCCCTATTTCTTATGTCATTTATGACCAGGATGATTCTATTACTCTGACCAAGCAGATCATTAAAGATTTTGGTATGGATATAAAAACCATCAAACCTAGAGCCGTCCACGCGGCTATTTCCAGTGCCAAGTCGGAGCTCATTGACGCGGCAGCCTATGAAGACTATGCCCGCGGTTACTTTCAACTAAGCGCCGCTAAAATTTACTACGAATACCAAAAAAGACTTAGGGAGAATAACGCTTTAGACTTTGACGATTTATTATTTGAAGTGGTTAATCTATTTAGAAAAGAACCCCAGATCCTGCAAAAATATCAGGACCAGTTTCCTTACATTTTAGTGGACGAATATCAGGACACTAATCGAGCCCAATATGTCATCACTAAACTTTTAGCTCAAAAATACAAAAATATTTATGTGGTGGGGGACATGGCGCAGGCTATTTATAGTTTCCGGGGCGCCGATTACAGGAACATTCTAAATTTCCAAAATGATTATCCGGACGCAGTCATCTACAATCTGGAACGAAATTACCGCTCCACGCAAAATATCTTGGATGCCGCCAAAAACGTCATAAAAAATAATTCGAGCTATATTCATTTGGATCTTTGGACCGATAGAGGAGAGGGCGACAAAATCACCAATTTCACAGGGGCTACAGAAATTGAGGAGGCTTTGTTTGTGGTTAATAAAATTTTGGAAAAGCACCACCAAGGTTTAGAGCCTAAAGAGATGGCGGTTTTATACAGAACCAACGCGCAATCGAGAAATCTGGAAGAACATTTTATAAAAAACAGTATCCCTTACAAAATTGTGGGAGGTTTGAGGTTCTATTCCCGGCGCGAGATAAAGGACATTATTGCCTTTTTGCGAGTTATCCACAATCCTAAAGATTCGGTGTCGTGGGAAAGGATAATAAATGTACCGCCTAAAAAAATCGGTCAAAAAAGTGTGGAACGATTGAAAGACACGGGTTGGGACATAGAAAAAATCGAGAAAATGTCTAAACTCCCCATCCAAAAATGGTTACAGGAAAAAGAAGCAAAATCAACCTTGGAACTCATGGAAATGGTCTTGGAAGACACGGGCTACATTAAATGGCTGGACGACGGTTCCGACGAAGCTAAGTACAGAATAGAAAACATTCAGGAACTAAAATCAGTGGCCACCCAATTCATCGAACTGAGTGATTTTTTAGAAAACGTGGCCCTCATAGAGAGTTCGAACAAGGCCAACCCCGACCAGTACAATTCTGTGACGCTGATGACAGTGCATGCCTCAAAAGGTTTGGAATTTCCGGTGGTGTTTGTAGTGGGTATGGAAGAGGGATTGTTCCCGCATGCTAATTCGATCATGGAAAAAGAGGAAATTGAAGAGGAAAGGCGCCTATGCTACGTAGCCATAACGCGCGCCATGCAAAATGTGTATCTGACCAAAGCCTACAACCGCATGTATTTTGGGAACAGGCAAAGTAACATGCCCAGCCGCTTTTTGTCTGAGATCCCCGAGGAGTTGCTGGAGAACGTGGGTTATCAGGGAGGTTTTATCAACAAAAAGGATATTGACGAATTTTTGGACGATCTGGAAGTTGATAGGTTGAATTTTAGTTGGGAGTAGGTATGCTTTACAGAATTTTAATCGGGTTACAAATTTTATACGCTGTCATGTTTTTTTCTAAAAACACGTTTGTGGCGGAGGGTGAGGTGTTGGGCGCGCATGATAATGCACAAGATGCGCGAGAAGTAAGCGGCGCGTCCGCAGCAGAGTTGGACAAGGAAATTTCTTATCCGCATTTGGCGTATGTACCGGAAATAGTCACCGTGACCGCTTTCGATCAAAAAGAAGTAGAAGAGTACGAGACCGTGTCCTACGACATAGAATACGTTGACGACCACGACTTGGAATACGGTTTGGAAGAAGTGCAAACCCCGGGCGTTAACGGTTTGACCACCAAGACTTATTTAGTAACTTATTGGGTGGACGATATCATCGACAAAGTTTTGTTGGATAAGAAAACAGAGCCGCCGGTGACAGAGGTAGTTTCTTTAGGCAAAAAGATTGTTTGGCACGAATTTGATACACCTGAGTATGGAGATATCAAGTATTGGCGAAAAATGAGGGTGTGGGCTACCAAATATGATTCTACTTGCGCCGGCTGTAATAACACCACTGCGCTGGGAGCGCCCGTGCAGCAAGGCGTATGTGCCGTCGACCCCACTGTGATCTCCATGTACACCCATTTTTATGTACCGGGTTATGGAAAATGCCAAGCCTTGGATGTAGGCGGGGCAATAAAAGGCAATAAAATTGACCTGGCTTA
>CAZHRD010000006.1:0-4940 GCA_964533985.1 uncultured Candidatus Saccharibacteria bacterium
ACTTCGATTCTCACTTCCATCAGCGACAGACGCTTTATCCAAGCAGTTTACCTCAAGAAAATTTTTCATAATTAAATTCAGTTTAAGGCATCGTGGGTCTTCCTCAAAAAAGGCATCCCGCATCCACAAATAAACCGGGTTGTTATAGTAAGCGGCCGTATAAAAGGTGAATAAAAATACCACCGAGGAGAAAAATATCACCGCCCTCGTTTTATTTCTTTCGTCTTTGAAAAAAGCCGACAGGTACTTTATAGCCATAATAGCAGCGAGAATCAGCACCGGGATTATCATAGAAATCCTGTGGTTGGTGATCTCTGATGTGCCGATTCCATCAGCTGTGGTCATAAAATTGATCACCAAATCCGGGACGGTCATGATCAGCACAGCGGGAGCAGCAAACGGCAAAAACGCAAAGGGCTCGAAGGTTCTTCTGAAATTTAGAGCCTTATCGCCTCCAAAAAACACCCGTATCGATGCCTTGGGGTGCAAAACCATGTTCAACATGATCTCACCGTAAGACTCACCGAATTCTTCATACCTGTTCAAAAAATAATTTGGTAACGCCACATCTCTGGCTGTTGATGCACCAAATTCAATATTCTCAGCAAATCTTTGGTAACCTTCCACGCGGTAATGTGCGTTTAGAGGGATGATGATGAAAAAGGCGGTTATAAACCATACTAGACTGACAATGGATAATACCAAACCGATCTTACCGGTCGTGGTTTTAAGAAGGTCTTTAAAATTCTCAACTCCGTCGTTTCTTAAGAAAATAATGAATAGACCATACAAAAGTGTGTAAAGGGCGATCTGCTCTTTTCCCGCCATAGCTATAGCTGCCAAAACCCCAAACAATATCAGTCCCTTTTTCGAAAAGCTACCCTCATAGTACATTTTATCAAACACATAAAACGCTCCCAAAAAGAAAGGAATGGCCACGGTTACGCCGTGAAAACCGGTGGTGGCAGTCAGATAGCCAATGGAGGGGTTTAATAAAAACACCACTCCTAATAAGAAAGCAGCCAAATCGCTATACAAGTGAAGTTTAGCAATCTTAAACACCAATAAAGAAGAAAAGATCACTAATATCAGCTGCGAAATGATCATAGTAAGCGGACTCGGAAAAATCATAAAGATAGGTACGAACAAATATAATATGGGGTCAACGTGACTCATGGCCCAGCGGGGCAAATTCGTCCCAAAATAATCCGTGAGCCACAAACCGTGACCGTGGGCGACATTCCAAACCATTTGGGTCATATTTCCCAAATCGAACTTCCCGTAGTCAAAATTATTGTATTTGAAAACATTGATACGAATATTAACCGCCAAAAACACTAAAGAAATAAGAATCAGCAGCATGAAAAAGAAATTATTTTTTAGAAAGTTTTTTATGTTATGCATGCTCGATGTATCTCTAATTAGTAAATCTGAACTTTAGTAAAGTGGCTACGGCGGCCATACCATCTCTCCAAGTGATCTTTTTTCCTTCCGAATGAGACCTGCCCTTGTAAGAAATGGGGACCTCCCTGATCTTTAAACCGGATTTGAGTATTTTAGCCGTGATCTCGGGCTCAAAGTTAAACCGGGGTGACTTTATATCTAGTTCTCTTATAAAATCCCCGGGGACAAGTTTATAGCAAGTTTCCATGTCAGTCAGCATGATCCCAAACAGTAAATTGGTGACCATAGTTAAAAGCTTGTTACCAAAATAATGGAGGCTCGACATATCTTCGTAACTTCCTGAAAATCTGGAGCCGTAAACCACATCGGCATCTTCCTCTTTTAAAGCTCTGAGAAGCTTTTTATAATCCCTGGGCTCATATTCCAGATCCGCATCCTGCACGATCACATATTCACCGGTAGTATGCTTAAAACCTTCTTTTAGAGTAGCGCCTTTACCTGAATTTACCTCTTTAAAAGATATCTTAAGGGTTGGGTCATCTTTTTCAAGCTGGTGCAAAATATCCCGGGACCCGTCCGTAGAGGCATCATCAACCAAGATGATCTCTTTTTGGATCTCCCCCAAGTCCACCTCTTTGACTCTTTTTACCAAGGCCGCCAGCGTGTCCTTTTCGTTGTAGACAGGTATGACAATAGATAGTGTTTTTATATTAATCATAAGGAATAAATTTAATTATCTTAGTAAAAAACTCCTTACCCCTGATAGTATAACTGAATTCCGCCACTTGTTCTAAGTAGTCTGTCTCGGAGGCGCTAAATTCCATATCAGTGTTGTGCTCATTGGTGATCATGATATAATCGACATTTTTGTCAGCTAAAACCTCATACGTTCTTCCAGCCTTTGCATCCATATTTAAATAAATTCCGGTGACTTTATCTGTTTGAGATTTTTGATTCAAATACCAATCAGACACGCTGCTAACGTCGTTGTAGGCAACTTTACCCTCTAAATTACTTACCACATATTTGTTAGCCTCCACCACCGCTTTAAAAATATCTTTATGAAGATAAATGGTCGATAAAGACCACAGCAACAAACTAATAATTAAGCTGACCTTGAACAATTTGTATTTTTTGGCCATGATGGCGTAAATAATCACCAGCTGAACACCAAAAACTACCAATAAGTGGGTCTTGGTCAAGACCAAAAATTGCAACTTTAGCACGTATTGGGACAGCACATAAAACGCCAGCAAAAACACCAGTATGAGTATATCTTTATAGTCGAGTTTGGTTTGGTCTGAAAATTCCTGATTCACCAGATAAGCAAGTAATAATACTAAAAATGGCAAAGCCGGCGTAAACAACCTGGGAATAGCAGCCGGCCAAAGAAGGGCTAAGAACAGCTCTAAGACTACAAACACAGTCATGAAGATGTTGTTTCTTAGAAAGTGTTTGGTCTTTTTAAAACTTTTTATAAAAAAGTAACAGGCTGAGGAAAATCCAAATAGATACATGGACGACACCAAATATGTGTAAATTGTTTTCAGATCATAAACGCGGCTACCGGGCTCTTCAAAGTAAGTGGAGTTAAATGGATTTCGTATCATAAACCACCAAAAAGTTATACTAATAAAACCGGCAAAGATCATCAATAAGGTCCTTGCAAGTCTACCAATCTTCGCCGTCCTGTCCTCTCCACCCCGACTAACCAAAAAAGCTTTAAACACCAAATCGATCCCTAAAGCCAGCCTAATATGTATCCTTCAAATCTGGTTAAAACCCCTAACCCCAATAGCCCACCTAAAATAATTAGTCTCCACCACAAAAGACTATTCTCCCATTTTTTGTAAGCATAAAAGACCAACAAAACCAATAAAGTAAACGGAACATCGGCCATGATCCTTAACGACCAATATAAAACCACGGGATTTAAGGCAAAAAGCCATAAAGCTAAGTGTTCGAACCTCTCCCCAAACTTAAATTCTTTTATAAACAAGAAAAACACGTACATCATCAACATGCTTAAGCCAAGCATGACAAACCTTCCCCACAGTATCTGGTCCACCCCCACCGGTCTCACGGCTAAGATCGTAGAAAACAAAGGCACTCTTTTTTCATCGTCGGGATAGGTGCCTTGTCTAATAAACTCGGAGGCTCTTAAAATTCTGTAGCTATCGCCCCACTCGGCATAATTTACATTAAGTAAAACGGCGTGGAGCACAAAATAAAATAGGAATATGATCCAGACTTTATTTGAAATGATTTTTGTTAGCATAGTTGTAAACCTGTTCCATTTCTTGCGCCTTCACGTCCCACGAACAAATCCTCATAACTTTGTACCTATCGACCGTTCTTGGATGCTGGAGCATGTCTTGGATCTTTTGCGCTAAGTACTTAACTTCTACTTTCTCCAGGTACTCTAAGCCGCCAATTTCTTCTTGGAGCTTAAAACCGGAGGCTAAAACCTGGGTACCACAGGCTAATGATTCGGTGACCACCTTAGGAAGTCCTTCAAAGTCAGAGGGCAGCACAAAAATATCAGCGGCTTGGTAGGCAATAGGGATTTGCGGGTAGGGCGTGTAGTCAACCATCATGACTCTATCTTTTAATTTGTTGTCGATGATGGTTTTGTTGATTTTATCCATGTACTCGCTGTCGCCTGACCCCATAAGCATCAATTTAACGTTGGCGGGTAGGTAGATAAGAGATTCCACCAGCATATGAATATTTTTTCTGGCCACAAAGGCTCCGGCGTTGAGAATAATTTTATCTCCGGGAGCGATTTTGAGTTCAATTCTAGTTTTGATCTTTTCTTCCGGATTCACCGGCACGAAGGTGTCTGTGTTGACGCCACTTTCCACCACAAAACATTTATTTGGGTCGGCCTTATAATGCTCAATGGCTTCCTTTTTTAAATCTTCTGACACGAATACGCAGGCGTCAGCCGTTTTGATGGCTATACGATCCGATAATTCAGCCAAGGGCCAATCTATATATTTTGAAATTGGTTTGATGTCGCTTTCAGTTTCTTCCAGCTTAACTTTTCTGCCTTTGACCGTGTTGTGGAAGTGCACCACCAGCGGCGCTTTCACCTCATTAGCCCACGGAAAATGCTTTTTTAGTATCTTTCTATAGGCGTAGATCCAAATGCCAAAGTGTCCATGAGCATGGACCAGATTAACTTCATTTTTTCTTCGCCATGACAAATACTTAAAGAATATGAGCACTGATGAAGTAAGAGAAATCGTGCCCTGAATAGGAACTCTAATAACAGGATGAAATTCTACCTTATCCAAACCGGCGATAGGACCGGATTTGGGCCAACGGGCGCAAAACACATCAAACACATGTCCCAGTTTAACTTGAGACTTGGTCATTTCATATGGTGCCGGAGCCAAACCTAACCAGGGAGGCGGCCATTCATAAATTATGCGGGCTATTTTCACGACAAAACCTCCTCTAAAACTTTTTCGTACTCGTTAAGCATATTCTCCAAAGTAAAACTTGCATAGGCCATTTTCAGCGCCTTCCTC
>CAZHRD010000006.1:4950-13879 GCA_964533985.1 uncultured Candidatus Saccharibacteria bacterium
GACGAGCTCTAAAACTTTTGTTTGAAACTGCTTAAGGTTTTTGGGTTCGATGAGATAGCCGTTTTGACCATCTTTAACAGCATCACTTACCCCGCCAATGTTATACGCTACTACCGGCAAACCGGAAAACATAGCCTCGACCAAAACCATGGGCAGACCTTCGTACCTTTTAGTGGGAAAAATAAATAAGCCATAATCAGGATTTTTATAAAACTTTTCGGCCAATTCAGTCGAAGGTATTTTACCTAAAAAGTTCACTCGGCCTTTTAGCACCTCATTTTTATCTACAATGGCTCTGCACTCTTCTAAGGCTTCGCCGCTTCCCAGCAGGTCAAGGCTTAGGTCAGAAAATTCCGGCTCTGAAAACATGCTAATAATGTCAAAAACCCCCTTTGACTTTATGATCTGGCTTACAAATAACAATTTTTTGCCTCGTTTTATGTCGGCCTGCTTGTCAAGAAACAGATCCGGCTCGACACCATTGTGGATAACTTCAATCTTTTCATCCGCAACGTAGGTCTCATCTATCAATGATTGCTTCACAAAGTTGGACACAGCCACAATCTTATTCGAACCATGCACAAATTCCCTTTGTCTTCTAAAAAAGTTTTTAACCGTGAAACCGGTATTTTTTATAAATAGGAGAGCGTCCTTGGGAAAGCTCATGTTTTCCACAAAAGTCTTGTATTCGCCAACGATGGACCCATGGGCAATGGAAACTGCCTTCACGCCGTATTGGTCTTTTCTCTTAATCACGCCCAAGCCGGCGGAACTTTGTGCCAACACTACTTCAAATTTTTTCTCATGATGGTATTTCTCAAATACCTCCACCGACCGATTGATCCAATTTTCCTTCTGCATGGTCCCAAAAAAACCGAATATAGGCCCCATCCTATATACACAATCGACAAAAACATACTTAACGCCAGACTCCTCCAGCTCCGCCTCCTCAACATCCCATTTTGGCGAAAAAACCGTCACATAGTGACCTTTTTTAACTAAGCCCTCACACAAAACTTTGTTCAGGGTCTCCAAACCGCCGTAACCTTTATGAAAAGTAGTTTTTTTGGAAAATACCGCTATTTCCATAGGGAAATTATAACAAGAAACGAGGGATGATTTTAGCTTAAAAGTAGCTTCTCAAGCTTTCTGACATTTGTTTCCGGATCGAACATTTCTCTGGCTTTTTTATAAGCCGCCTCGGCTAACCTTACTTTTCTGGCATCATCAAACAGTAGTTTTTCAATTTCTGTGGCCAAAGCTTCCTGATTTTTCTGCGGCACGACCACGCCGGTTTGATCATTTATAATAAGCTCGCTCACACTCCCTGCGTCAGTGGTCACCACCGGCAGTTTTGCTAAAGCCGCTTCTATAATCACATTAGGAATGCCGTCCGAATCTCCAGCCTCAGTTTTAATTATGGGTAGGGCAAAGATATCAGCTCCCAAATAAAACTTGGCCACTTCGGAAAATGGCAAACCCTCACCACCCCCGTGGAGATAAAAAACATCTTTCAAGCCCTTTGCTTCTACTAATTCAGCAAGTTTGTCGTAATCGTCCCCCACCCCCACCAAATCAACCCTATGCTTGATACCCCTGTCATTAAGTATTTTTGAGGCCTCAATCATGTATTCGATACCCTTCTTTTCCGTGATTCTAGTGCCACCCATAAAAATAACCGGTATTTTATATTTAGTAGCTGCCACCCCACTTGGGAAAACCAGCTCGGGGTCTATACCGTGATGAATGAGGTAGATCTTGTCTTCACCCGTGCCCGTGGGCACATCTGAAATTTCCATGCATCGTTGGTAGGCGCGTTTGTTACAGACAGTTACAAACTTAGCTAAGTTGACCTTTGACTTTGGCAGATGCGGGTACTCGAACACATCCCGGGCGTGAGCGTTGATACTAAAGGGAATGCCCAATATGATAGCCACAAACATGCCAATAGTGGAAAAGTCGGAGTAAAAATGGACGTGGAGTTCATCCGGATGATACTTGCCTATGATAGTGGCGTATCCTAAAGATTTAAACATCAGATACCACTTATTGAGTGGATTGCCCGTAAGATCCCCCTTGAGAATATGCCTGATCTTTTTCAGTTCCGCTTTTTTCGTGCCTAAGTAGGTCAGCGACTGCAATAAAACAGGCAGTGACAACCTAACTTCGGTCACCAGATCCTTAAGGCTCTCATCAAGGTGGTCACTACTTCTTTTTAAACACAGCACCTTAATATCTAAATTGCCCATTTGGACTAATTTAACAATGTCTCTTTGAATGAAAGTTTCTGTGAGAACTGGAAACTCCGGAATGAAAATGACTATTTTTTTCTTGCTATTCTGTGTCATCTTGTAAAATAGCGTATGTCGGTCTTTCTTCCTGTTCTTCTAAACCATTGGTAACTTTGCCCACCGCAAAATAGGTAAATCCCACCGCCTCAACTTCTTTTTTATCCAGTAAGTTCCTACCATCGAATATAACCGGAGCCTTTAGGAGCTCCTCCACTTTATCCAAGTCCATACTTCTAAACTCTTTCCACTCGGTCAGCAAACATAGGGCATCGGCTTTTTCCATGGTCTCATACATATCCGAACAATAAGTAATATTACTATCACCCAATTCTTTTTTGGCGTTATCCATAGCCTGCGGGTCATAAACCCTCACCTGAGCCCCCAAACCTCTTATCATCCTCACCACTCTTATGGAAACTGATTCCCTGATATCGTCGGTATTGTCCTTAAATGACAACCCTAAACAGGCAATGGTTCTACCGGACAAATTCTTACCAAAATAATTCTCTATCTTATGAACAAAGTTTCCTTTTTGGCGGTCATTGACCTCCATCACCCCTCGTAACAATTTAAAATCGTAGGCCTGATCAGTGGAAGTTTTATATAAAGCCGCTACATCTTTGGGGAAACAACTGCCACCATAACCAATCCCGGCGTACAAAAAGTGGGGACCAATCCTCTTATCCAAACCCATACCTTTAGCCACGGTCTGCACATCAGCACCGGCTCGTTCACACAATTGCCCGATCTCATTAATAAAGGATATTTTTGTCGCCAAAAAGGCGTTTGAAGCATATTTGATCATCTCAGCCGATCTTAAATCGCACTCAACTATAGGGGCGTCCAAGTGACCGTACAGCTCTCGCATAATACCTAAAGCCCTTTCGGACTCGTAACCGATGACAGTTCTATCCGTGTTTTGCATATCTTCAATAGACGAGCCCTCGCGCAGAAATTCAGGATTGGAAATAACATCAAACTCAGTTTCTTGTTTCAGATTTTCTTGGATAATGTCTTTGACTCTCTCATTGGTTCTTACCGGCACAGTACTTTTGGTCACGATCACTTTATAACCATCCAAATTTTGACCGATTTCTTTAGCCACACCCCAAACCGCCCGTAGGTCGGCCGCGCCTGTCTCATCCTGAGGCGTTCCCACACAAATATAAACCACCTCGGCATCTTTAATACCCTCTGCCAACGACGTGGTAAAAGACAGATCACCGGATTCAACACTTTTTAGGATCATTTCCGATAACCCGGGTTCATAGATCGGCATATCTCCGGCTTTTATTTTTTTAATTTTATTTTCGTCAATATCTATGCCGACAACCTTATTTCCCCAGTCGGCAAAAACGGCCGCTCCCACCAAACCTATGTAACCTGTTCCGATGATAGCTAAATTCATATTTGCATGCTCCTTTATGGCAGTTAAATTTTTATTAAACTTTGTAGACTCCCTTTAGATCATTGAGCCGTACCTGGGCTACATCCCTTAACATTTTAATTGAATCACTCAGAGGGTTCAATCTGGAAGTTTGAACATATGTCCATGTGACGGATACTTCTTTGATCTTAAAACCAAGTTTCCTCGCCAAATACAACACCTCCACGTCGAATGCCCCCATATATCCTTTTTTCAATTCTTTTGAGTCCTGACCGTAGATCTTTAATCGTTTGAAGACTTCCTTGGCAGCTTTCTTCTTAAACAGCTTGAAACCGCACTGAGAGTCCTTAATACCGGGTAGAGCCATCAGTTGCACCATAAAGTTAAACACTCTTCCCATAAAGTGCCTGTAATACGGCTCATTTACTCTTTTGGCACCGATGCCTTCTCTGGAGGCAATAACCATGTCAAAACCGTGTTCGGTAATCCATTTAAATAAAATTTCCAATTCTGAAATAGGCGTGGAAAGATCGGCATCCGCCATGTAAATATAGTTTCCCTTAGCTTCCATCATGCCTGTCCAGACCGTGGGTCCCTTGCCTTTGTGCGGATTTTTTATTAACCTAATTTCTCCATGCTCTGTAGCGTAACCCTCTACTAACTCAGCTGTGTTGTCGGGGCTGCCGTCATCCACTACGATGACTTCAAAAGAGGTTGAAAAATTCCTCATGAAGGTCAGAACTTGAGTCAAAGTGGGTATTATCTTGTCCGACTCTTTGTAGGCCGGTATGACTATTGAAAATTCGTACATAAAATTACGCCTGCACTCTATTCTACAAATTACTGGTCCTTTTTCCAAATCAGTTTGCTATAAACTGTATAATTCCAAATCAGTCCCACCACGATTCCAACAAAAAAAGCCGTGTACTCTACGACCGCCGTGCCTCCATATCTTTTTACAGAAAAATCGATCAACCATGATCTGAAAATTATGGGTATATAAGAAGACATAAAATAAACCAAAAAGCTTTTTAATTTTTTAGAAGTGTCTTTGATCTTTCTGTCACCGAATGACCAGACGTTGTTTAAAGTGAAAGTAGTGAGCATGCCTATAAAACCGGAAATGGCGCTGGCCATAGTGGAGCCAATCACAGTCATCCTCAGCAAAGAAAATACCGAACTGTCCGCAAATAAACCGGTGAGACCTACAATCAGGAATTTGAAAAAACTTTTACTATCTTCGTACCTTAATAAAGCCACCACCCTCAAAGAATCTCTCATGTTGTCTTTTTCCATCTTCGAATCTCCCCGGTCTCTTAGTCCAAATTTGATGGGCACCTCTTTAATTTTCGCCCCAACTTTATGCATTTTAAACAAAAGGTCTATTTTATAGGCAAAGCCTGATGAATTTATTTGATCCAGATCTATCTTATCCAAATAGCCCTTGACTCTTGAAATCTTAAAACCGGTGGTGAAATCATTTACATTAAAAATCCCTAAAACTAGTTTTGAAAATAGGTTGCCGCCTATGCTTAGGAACTTTCTGTAGAAAGCCCACTGCTTGGGAACGCTACCACCTTTGATATAGCGGGAGCCGATAATGTAATCATAACCTTCATCAAATTTTTTTAGCATACTAGTGAAATCTTTTGGGTCATGTTGAAAATCAGCATCCATCTCGACTACCACCTCCGCTCCCATCTCGTGCATGGCGTGCTTAAAACCATAAACATAGGCCGCTCCCAGACCAGCCTTCTCTTTTTCTCTTAGTAAATGAGTACCGGGGTACTTCTCCTCCAGCAACTTCACTTCTTCACCGGTACCATCCGGAGAGTTACCATCTACGATCAATGTATGGATTTCGTGGTGGGGGAAATTCTTATATTCGTCACATAGGGCCGGAATCAATAGCCTAATATTCTCGCATTCGTTATAAGTTGGGATGACAACTACAACTTTCATAGTTTGTAAATATTAAACACTTAGGGATACTAAAACAAGCAGGAAGGTGAGAAAACCTATCAGAATATATTCAAAGGCTATCTCAACTGTCAGTCTTTTTTCTAAAAAGTGATGGATTACACCCCAAAGTATATAAAATAGCACCGCCTCAGCTGTAAGTAACAACCGGGCACTATTATTATGCCTAAATACCCAAAATAAATAGGCGTAGGCTACCACTCCTACAAACAGGATGGCGTATTCAATTAGTTTGTAGTCTTTGTTTCTTAAGTTCATAAAATAGCTCCCGGAAATACAGATAGCATCACGCTGCCTATCACTACCATAAGCAACATCAAATGCGCCAATGTATGTCCTGTAAGTTTAAATATACCGTGCTTTTTTGAATACCACACGTCTATGCCTAATAAAGCGGTAATGAAACCGCCAAAGGCGATGGTTATTGATTGCGTGACCGTTTTTACGTCCACGAACGGATGTTCTTCCAGATTTTCCAGTTTTTCGGAACCCTGTAAGTCAGCCAAAATAACTTCCTGTCTAGTCTCTTCAGCCTTTTGTATCTCCTGCAACACAGTTCCCTCGCTTTCTATACCGGCAGTGGCTTCTTGGGGTACATTAATATTAGTACTGGGAAAACCTTCGCTAATGGCGTTATCAGAAGCCAGCCTTACCGGTTCTCTCAGTCTACCGAACATCTGCACCACAATGGTGGTCTCGTAGCCGTCTAGGGTACCGTTTACGACCGCAAATCCAATATCGTCATAGTTTGGACTTAATAGATTGTCACGATGAGTAGGGGAATCGTACCAAGCTTGCACAACGTCGCTGGAGTTAGAAAAGTTCTTGGCCAGGTTCTCTCCGGCATAAATATAATCATAGCCTTCAGACAAAATAAAATCCCATGGTTTTGTTCCACCGGGCGAAACATGGGCCCAATAGCCATCACTAAACATGTGGTTCGCCTTGTTAAACGCCGCCTCGCTTAGTTCTTTATTTAAGGTTAATGGCTTTAAACCAATCTGGGCTCTTCTCTCATTGGTATATCTCAACAAAGAACTCACTTCAATATTTGAGGCATATCCTAGAACCCCCGGTGCATATATAGGCAAAAATCTAGCCAAACCGGCAAAAGCGATCAGTATCAGGCTGTAAGAAATTAAAGCCCCGTGGGACAATAATCTAGCACGGGTTTTGTGTATCTTATGGGGTACAAAATGGTAAATGAACTTATATTTTTTAATGTCACCTGAGTCTTCTTGTGGGTAAGCTCTCATAGTAACAAAATTATAACATCAATATTACCTATATATTCAACTTATTTTTAATGTCTGCAAATATTTTGTCCGGAACTTCTTCTGTGGACACATCAATGAGCTTCCCAAGCTTCCTGTAATAGTCTATGGTTTTAACGGTGGTTTCTTCATGTATTTTCCATCTTTTTTCCAGAGTCTCTTCGTTATCGTCCTCCCTGGTTATGAGCGGACTTCCATCTATGTCGCAAACGCCATCTGTCTTTGGAGGGTTGTAGGTTAGATTATAAGTATGCCCCTGCGCTTGGCACACCCTTCTATCTAAAATTCTTTTTCTGGAAGTTTCTTTGGACACGTTTAAAAGTAAAACGTAGTCAGGTTTAGGGTCAAAATGATCAAGATCGGTAATTTGCCTGAGCCAACCCTCAATAACAAAGCCATTCTCATAACGGGAATCCTTGATTTCTTGGGCGAGCATTTTCCCCAATATATCATTGGGAACCAAATCTCCCTTGCGCATAACGTCATTTATCATTTCGTAATGTTCATGTTGTTTGGGGATACTTCGTAAAAATTTTCCTACGCTTAAAACAGGAATACCTAAATAGTTTCCCAGCAATCTGCCTACCGTACCTTTTCCGCTCGCCGGCGGTCCGATTAAAAGGATGCGCATGATTATAAACCTGGAATGCCTAGATCACTGAGTTGCCCTCTAAGTTTTTTCTCAACTTTTTTGTTAACATCTTTCATGGCGTCGTTAATGGCATTCTTAAGATCTTTTTGCTCTTCCCCGTCTATCTCAATCAGCTCAACCTTTCTGTCGCCGCGGACCACTACCTTAACGTCACCCTTTTCCTCAGTGGAAAAGATCTGCTCCATCTCTTTTTGCATCTCAGATTGTTTTTTTCTTAGTTTGTATATTTCTTTTGGATTCATATAACTCCTTTTTTTAAATTTTTCTGGCGCTACTTACCGACTTCTATTGCAAGAAACTTTGGTAATTTCTAGTCACCATCATCGATTCGGTCTGCCTAATTGTATCCAACACCACCGACACTACAATAAGTATGCCGGTACCCCCAATATTCAACCTGGCCACACCGGTAGCCGCCTGGATAATATACGGCAAAATAGCGATTAAACCTAAAAACATGGCCCCCACCAAAGTCAACCTGATAGTTATAGTTCGTAGATAGGCTGCGGTAGCTCGTCCCGGTCTGATACCCGGAATAAAGCCACCTCTTTTCTTGATATCATCAGCGATTTTTTCCGGATCGAACTGCATAAAGGTATAAAAGAAAGTAAAACCAAACACTAAAAAGAAATAGAACAAGTTGTACAACACCGACGTGGAAGCAAAGTTCTTAGCCAAAAACCAACCCAAACCCTGTAAAAAACCGGATGAGGTGGCTTGCAAAGGTCCGCTTATTAAAGACGGTACTAAAACCAAAGAAACGGCAAAAATGATAGGAATAACGCCGGCTTGGTTTATCTTGACCGGTAAAAAGTTAGTTACCTTCTGCGAACTTACGCCTCTACGGCCATATTCAATGGGGATGTTTCGTGTGCCCTCATTTACCAACACAATAGCGGCAATAAGTAAAACGGTGATGGCCAATATTAAAAGCACGACAATAATATTGTATTTATCCACTAAAGAAACCATATTTAAAACTCCATTCGGAAGTCTACCGGCAATACCCACAAAAATAAGTAAGGATATACCTTGACCTATGCCGTACTCTGTTACCAGGTCGCCTAACCAAATCAAAATCATGGAACCGCTGATAAGAGAGAACAGCAACACGCTTAACTGAGCAATACCCAGCTGGCCAATGACAGTTTGTTTGCTGAGTAAGAAATAAACTCCGTAGGCCTGGATCAAAGACAGTGGCACCGTTAAGAACTTGGTATAAGTGTTGATCTTTTCCCGTCCGGCCTCACCTTCCTTAGTTAGCTCATCCAGGGAAGGAATGATCTTAGTGAATAATTGAATGATAATGGAAGCGTTAATATAGGGTCCTAAACCCAGTGTAACA
>CAZHRD010000007.1:0-11816 GCA_964533985.1 uncultured Candidatus Saccharibacteria bacterium
CCTACTTTGTAATGTCGGCGCAAAATAACCCCACCTTTATGAAAGCCGTTAACCAATCTGTGCTCTCTGTTCCCGATGGGGTTGGTGTCTTATATGCCAATTACTACTTAAAAAAGATATCCGGTCTGAAGAAGGGCCCGTTGTTTCCTTTAAAAGCATTCTTTAAAGGGCTTTCTTGTGTGGTTGGGGGGTATACTAACAAGAAAGACTTTGGCAAGCCTATTACGGGTGTTGAGCTTACGTACAAACTATGTGAATTGTCTGCAAAGAAAGGGTACACTGTGTTCTTTCTGGGAGGCAAAAAAAGAGATAAAAAAGGTAAGGATATAAATGATGATGGGTTTGATATGGCCCAAAAAGCGGCTAAAAATATTATGTCATTATATCCAAATGTACGTATTATAGGAGCAACTTCTCAGTTTAGTCGCGAGGAGTTTGACGACGACAATACTATGAACTACATCCACTATTGTATGAAGGAGCACAACGTAAGCCACATAGATATATTGTTAGTAGCATATAATCCTATACAACAAGAATTATGGATACAAAGAAATGCTAATAAGATACCAGCTAGGATATCTATGGGTATTGGACGCACATTTGATTATATAAGTGAAGAAATGGAGCAACCAAACCCAGTGTATGCAAAGCTACATATATCGTGGCTATATACACTCATAAAACAGCCGTGGCGTATGAAAAGAGTGATGATGTCATTTCCTATATTTCCAATAAAAGTCTTTCTTAAGTCAATAAATGCATAGCCAAACTATTGACATTTAAATACCTGCATGTTTTTATGAATGTATGCAATTAGAAGATAGATATTACACATCCACTGAAGTAGCCGAAATTTTAGGTGTAAGTTTAAGATCCGTATATAGATATATGGAAGATAATAAACTTACGGCAGAGATAAAGACCGCCACCGGTAGGCACAGATTTACCAGACAAAATATCATAGATTTCTTGTATCCCGATGGTGGTGGGCAACAACTTTTTGAAAAAGAAGAAAAAGAAGAAGCTCCAAAAGCCGTAAAGATACAAAAACCCATTGTAAAAGAAGTGGAAATAGAGCCGGAACCTGTAATCGAAGTGGAAGAAGAAGAGGTTGAAGAAGAAACTGCAGAGGAAGAAGAACCGGTAGATTGGTTAGCAAAGTTTAGAGAAGCCGCCAGTAAATACAAAGAGGAAGATGAAGAACCAGCTCCGCAACCGGTTCCACAACCAGCTCCGCAGCCTGTGTACGCCGCACCACAACCTACACCCACCCCGCAGCCTGTGTACGCAGCACCTCAACCTGCACCCGCACCACAACCGGCACCTGCTGCCGCTGCTGGACCCAGCTTAATGTACTACAGAAGTATGTTAGGGGGCTTAAAAGATGTCGCCCAGAATTTGGATAAGAGCGCTAGGAATTCAAACTTGGATTATGCTTTTACACTATACGCCGGCGCATCTTTACACAAACCGGTGAAGCCGTTCGCTACCCTACACGCCTATATTAGGTCATCCGACAGGGATTTCTTTGAGAAAATACTAAGACTTACACCTGCGAACAAAGACAGTGCCCAACTTTGCCTAGTAGTGTCAGACGATGCCACCATTTACAACACCAAAGAAGAGATTCACGGCTTGTTCGTGGTAGCAAAAAATCAATTGAAAAACGATATCGCTACTTTTGGTGAGACCTCATTGGCGCAAGAGATGGCTGACATACTTTAGTCGTTTCAAGACCTATAAGCAAACGCCGATTTTTTCAAGTAACTATAGCAAAAACCCCGCACAAAGTGGTTTGATTTGTGATAAAATGGACACATGACCAACGCTAAAATCAAAAATGATCTAAAAGTGCTATTTGTGGCGGCAGAGGCTGCTCCCTATGCGACAGTAGGAGGGTTTGCGCAGGTAGTGGCTTACTTATCTAGAAATATGCTTCCCTTGGGAACTGATGTGAGGGTATTTATGCCTAAATTCGGTTCTATGGACCAAGAAAAATACAAAATGGATATGTGCTATAAGGGGTTGATGGTTCCTACGGGGGATGAGCACAATCCGGAACTGGAGTGCAACGTCAAAGTTAGGACTGGAGATGACGGTGTTATCACCTACTTTCTGGAAAACCAAGAGTACTACGAGAAAAGAGCTAATGTATACGGCTACAGCGATGACTCCACTAGATGGGCCCTTTTATCTAGAGGTGTGCTGGAATTTATAAAAACTGAAAAGTTTGTCCCGGATATTATTCACTGCCACGATTGGCACACCGGAATTGTGTCCAACTACATGAAGACCGTATACAAAAAAGACCCTATTATTAGTGAGATCACGTCTGTTTTTACCATTCACAATATAGCCATTCAGGGTTACTTAATAGACCATAGGAATCCATCAGAGTTAGAGTTTGACGACGGAAAATCACCTATTGCGGATTTTTTCAATCCCAGATTAGGCAGCCAGAACTTCATGAAGAGAGGCATTATGTATTCCGATATAGTCAACACGGTTTCAAAAACATACGCCAAAGAAATTCTTACGCCTGAATTTGGGGAAAATCTGGATAAACTGTTATTAGAATTACGGGGCAAGCTGTTTGGAATTGTGAACGGTCTTGACTATGACGAATTCAACCCTGAAACCGATCAGCTCCTGGCCAAAAACTTCAACATAGACACCATTGAGAATAGATTTGAAAACAGGAGAGCCCTGCAAGAAGAATTTGGTCTTCCCGTTGATGATGACGTCCTGCTTTTAGGTTTTGTGGGTAGGCTGGATTTTCAAAAAGGTGTCGATTTGATTGTAGATGTGTTGCCGCATGTGATGAGAGACTTTGATGTCCAATTTGTACAAATTGGTGGCGGTGACGGAGGTCTAGCGCAGAAGCTACATAAGCTCAAGGAACAATATCCGGACAAGATAGGTATACACCCCTATCCAAACTTCACGCTACCTAGATTAGTATTCGGAGGCACTGACTGTTTCTTGTATCCGTCCAGATTTGAGCCTTGCGGTATAGCTCAAATAGAGGCTCTCAGATACGGATCCATACCTATTGTGAGAAAAGTGGGTGGTTTGGCAGACACGGTCAAAAACTTCGATTCCATAAAAAAGACAGGCAACGGTTTGGTATTTGAAGACTTCAATATATTTTCTCTGTTTGCGACCATCATTCGAGCCTTAGAATTAAAAAATAATGAAAAACTTTGGAATAAGCTGGTCAAAAATGCTATGAAATCAGACTACAGCTGGGAGTTTTCGGCCAAAGAGTATATAAAACTATACAACAAGGGGATTTCCTTTAAGGACAGGAAGGACGTCAGAGAAAAAACTATAGAGGATTACATCACATCATAATTGACAAACCTATAACTATTTGCTATTATAACTGTTAAATAAAGGGCTTTATCCGGAAAAGGCATTTAAGTTTCTTATTCTGTGGGCAGGAGAATACGAAATCGTCTTTTCCGGTTAAGGCCTTTTATTATGCCTGTATTTTCGATTCTAACGAGCTTTTTTTCAAACAAAGTCAATAATATAGTCCCCTAGCGTGATATAATTTTTCTGTGAATTTAGCGTTTCTATTACACATTTATCAACCGCCAAATCAGGACGGTAGAATCGTTAAGGAGATTGCTGAATCTTCATATCTACCCTTATTAAAATCCATAAAAAACAACCAAAACATCAAAATTACTTTAAATATGCCTTTGAGTCTGACCTATCAGTTGCATAAAAACGGGTACGACAAATTTTTAAGTGAGCTAAAGGAACTTTATGAGGCGGAGCGTATTGAGCTGACCTCAACCGGGGCCTACCATCCTCTGCTCACAAAGATCCCGCCACCTCTGGCTGAAAAAGAAATCATGTTAAATGAGTATGGTTTGGGTTACTACTTTGGCAAGGACAAGGGTTTCGAAGGGGAAGAAGCTCTTCTTATAAAAAATGTTAATGGGGTTTTTCCTCCCGAAATGGCCGTCAATGACTCTCTTTTAGAATTGCTGGACAAAATGGGCTATTCTTGGGTAGCAGTTGATAGTGCGGCCATACCGCCGGACGAGCTGGATTACACGCCCGTTTATAGTTTCAAGGACTTGGATATAAAAGCTGTTTGCAGGCACACAGGTTTAAGTAACATTATTTCCTTCAAACGGGACACCGATATTGATGATTTTATTGATTACACGCTCATGTTACGCCAAAAAGGCACTGACCTTATGGTAGCTTTGGACGGTGAGTTTTTTGGGCATCACAACAAAGAGGGAATCTACATTTTTAATACACTCATGGAAAGTCTTATTTCATTAGGGGTCGAATTGTGCACCGTTTCCGAACTGGTAGACAGAGCAGACGAGACCATTATTGGCGGTTTGAGGGATTCTACCTGGGGGGCCGATGAGGAAAAAATGCAAAGTGGAAATGCCTATCCCTTGTGGGATAACCCTGAGGTTCCCCTTCATAAATTATTGTGGGAAATATTAAATAAAGTATGCCAGGCGGCGTTAGCCGCGGACGCGGATGCGGGTGGCGCACACTTAAGCGGAGGAAAATATGCCAAGGGTCCGTTTCTCAACGGTGACGATGCTTTCGACTACACCACTTTTCCTATCTGGGACTTGGAGAAGCTGGATAAAATCGAAAATATTGCCCTCAAAAACCATCTGTTTGAGAACATCCTGCTTCTACAAAGCCTAAACAGTGACCAATTTTGGTGGGCTTCCAAAGGTGTAGTGGGGGGCAAAGAAATGTTCGACCCGGGTTACATCCAAAAATCACTTGAAACTTACATAAAATATGCCACCATTACACAAAACGATGAACTGAAAAGATTCATCGAACAAAAAGCCATTGAAATTGCGGAGGAACTAGCCAAATGAAAACAACATTTTTACTACATTTTTATCAGCCCCACAATCAGCAGGATGACATTTTGGATCGAATAGTGAATGAGAGCTACCGGCCTTTGGTGCAGGGTTTTCTAGGCAACACCAGATTCAAGGTCATTGTGAATATCAACGGGGCCTTGAGTACGTTGTTGGAAGAAAAAGGTTACCACGATGTGATTGAGGGTTTTAAAACATTGGCGGCTCGCGGCCAGATAGAGTTTACCGACAGTGCTATGTATCACGCCATCTTGCCGTTGATACCGGAAGAGGAGATCATGAGACAAATTGACCAAAACAACGCGTTAAATAGGCAGATATTTGGTGAAGTTTACCAACCCAAAGGATTTTTCTCACCGGAAATGGCCGTCAGCGACAAGATTTTTAAGATTGTATCAGAGAAGGGTTATCAATGGATGCCGGCGCCTCAGTTAGCCATGATCAACGGTTATCCTGCTCCCAATAAACTCTATAAACATAAGAAATTCGGTACCTATGTGTTTTTCAGGAATAAGCGTGTGAGTTCTTTGGTGCTGGCCTCGACCGTGAGGGACGCCGAGATGCTGATCCAGGAAACCAAAGACCTGCATGAGGACGACAAATACTGGTTTAGTGTCATGGACGCCGAGACTTTTGGACATCATAGAATTGGGCACGAAAAGGTTTTATTTGAGATTTTAGCCAAAGATTTCTTTGAGCCGACGCTGGTGTCGGAGTTGTTGGAAGAGGGTTTACCGGTGGAAGAGGTTGAACTAAGAGACTGTACCTGGACTAACACCGAGCAGGATTTTCACCTGGAAGGTGGGCAGAATTCCTTTATTTTGTGGCACGACCCCAAAAACCCTATTCATAAACTGCAGTGGGATTTTGTCGATTTTGTGTTGGCGCAACTCAAAAAATATAAAAACAAGGACAACGCGCATTATAAACAAGCTAGAGAAAAAATGGACTTGGCTATGGCTTCGGACCAATTTTGGTGGGCTTCGGTTAAGCCGTGGTGGAGCTTGGAAATGATAGAGGTGGGCGCTCATGATCTAAAAGAAGTTATTACCACGCTAAATCCCGGTAAGAAAGAGCTGGCCAAGGCGGACAATTTTTATCGACAAATACTGGACCAAGCCTTTGAATGGCAGAGAAGCGGACTCATTAGACAAAAGCACCTGGAAAATTCGGCTACCTTCATGAAAGAATCTTTCAAAAAACGTACCCCTTCAGAGTGGTACAACCAGATCATCTTAGAATTCAACGATGAGATGGAGAAGGCCGCCAAAAAGAGGGAATTTGAGAAGGCGGTCAAGTGGCGCGATGCCATCATGAAGTTGGAGCAGGGTACAGATATCTACGATGTTTTGCACGTGGTTGATGAGCTCTGGAGTGCCCGTCAGATACCGTCGGTGAAGCCATTTTTGGAGCATAATTGGGACGAACTGCCGGAATTCGCCAAAAAACACCTGCAGGACGCGGCTAATAAAGAAGAGTTTGAGGAGTGGAAAAAACGAAAAAAGGAGGAAGCCAAATTATGAAATATGATAATCTTAAACTATGAAAATTCTTCTGGCTGCCTCGGAAGTAGCCCCCATTATTAAAATAGGCGGTTTGGGTGATGTCATAGGCTCTCTGCCAAAAGCATTAGAAAAGCTGGGTGTGAACGCGGACGTGGCGGTACCGTATTATCCCAAAGCCAAAACAGAAAATCTCAAAGTATATAAGGCTATGGAAATTGAGGTGCCTTTTGACACTAAAACTAACACGGTTGAGATCCATAAGACTAAGTTGCCGGATTCGAATGTGGACGTGCTACTGTTTAAGAACCAGGAGTATTTTGCGGCCGGCGGCGCCAGTGCTTTTTTAAATAATTCATCTGAAACCGAAATGTTCTCCTTTTTTAGCCGCGCCGTAGTGGAGTATATCAAAGCTGAATACAACACTTATGATCTGATTCATTGCCACGACTGGCACACCGGCCTTATCACGCAAATCTTATTGGAGGAGCTTCATCAGGAACGTCCGGCTACCATCTTCACCATTCACAATCTTTTCTATCAGGGCAAGGCTGAGGTTGAGTTGGTCAAAGAGTTAGGATTCTCACCCGGCATGCACCCGCTTATCGACTACGATATAAGAGACGGGGATTTGAATCTTTTATATCAAGGTATAACCTCAGCTGACTTTGTCACCACGGTGTCCGAATCTTATGCCGAAGAAATCAAGACCGAGACTTTCGGGAAGGGTTTAGCTGAAACTTTGCAATCCAGGCACGACAAATTGAAGGGCATTCTAAACGGTATAGATTATTCTTTTTTCCCGAGAGATTTTGATACCGGCAATTGGAAAGAAAAGAAAGCGGAGCATAAGAAAAAGCTGCAAGCCGATTTGGGTTTAGAAGTAGGTGACAGACCAATATTTTCCTTTGTGTCCAGACTTGATCCGGGACAAAAGGGTTTAGATATCTTATTTGTTTCTATCGAACATATCATGGAAAGTGGGGGCCAGTTTGTGCTCTTAGGTACAGGCGATAAGGAGTGGGAAGCCAAATTCGCCCAACTAGCAGAAAACAGTAAATATAAGGGTAATATTTCCATAAAACTGGAGTTCAGTGTGGATCTGGCCAATCAAATTTACAGCGGGAGCGACTTTTTCTTCGTACCGTCATTATATGAACCTTGTGGCCTCACCCAAATGATTTCCATGCATTATGGCACGCCACCGATTGTGAGGAATGTGGGTGGTTTGAAAGATACCGTAAAGGATGGTAAGACCGGGTTTACGTTTGAAGACTATTCGTCCCTGGATTTAAATAAAGCCATCAGTCGTGCCCTAAAACTCTTTGAAGATAAGGAGGGTTTTGGTAAGATGGTTGAAAATACACTGGCGCAGGATTTTTCCTGGGACGTCAGCGCCAAAAAGTATGTAGATTTGTACCGGGAAGTGGTAGATTCTAGAAAATAATATGTCTAAATTGTTGTTCGATAAATTAACCAGAATGCCATCAGTTTTGGCTACGAATAGGGCTAAAAGGCCAGATCAGGTAGGCGGGGTGGTGGCAAAAGATGCCAAAGAGATCGAAGCTGAGAAGAAATCAACCGAGCCCAAGAAAAAAGTGGACTTTTTTGCTAAAGGGAATGAGGAAATGACACCCCCAACCTTGTATCAGGATCAGGAAGACTGGAATGTAAGAGTATTTTCGAACAAATTTCCGCTCATGGATAAGCATGAGGTTATTGTACACTCGCCGGATGGTTACACCGATCTACCTAACTTACCTAGAGAACAGGTGGTTAGATACATTGAAGCTGTTTTAAATAGAGTCGACCACCACCTAAAAGAGGGTCTGGAAGTGTATGTGTTTAATAATAGAGGGGCCGAGGCCGGGGCTTCGGTAACTCATCCTCATTCCCAGTTGGTAGCTTTAAGAGGTTTTCCGGGCATTATCGAAGAAAAAAGAGAGGCGGCCCTAAATTATTTTGACGAGAACGGTTCGTGTTATTGGTGTGACCTTATTCAAGATGAGCTGGATGATAAAAGCAGGGTAGTCTATGATGGCGAACATTTTGTGGTTTTAGTACCTAAGGTTTGTAGATGGAGTTACGAGATGATGCTCCTGCCCAAAAGGCACTTACCCAATATGGTCTATATGAACGAGGCTGAGATTGATGATCTGGCTAAGACTTTACAGGGTGCATTGCATGCATACGACGCCCTGTTTAACTTTCCTGACAGAAACTACTGGTTTTATACCGAAAAGAATGAGCCTTTCCACTGGCATATGGGCTTTATCGCTCATATAAAAGAGTTTGGTGCTTTGGAATTAGGTGCAGGTATTTGGGTGAACGATAAGGCTACACCCGAAGATGCTGCCACCCAGCTTGGTGGCGCTATTAAGGAGTACTTTAGTAAAAAAGAGTAGCTCCTCCCTTATATTTGAAAATTACTTACAAGTCGCGAGAAACGGCCCAAAAAACCCCGTTATTAACGGGGTTTTTTAATGTTTTCTAACTGAAGCATGCTTCTAAAAACGCTTGTGCTAGGAACTTGCTTTTAGAAAGATAACTACTTAAGCTCTACTTTAGCTCCGGCCTCTTCCAGTTTTTTCTTGGCAGCTTGTGCGTCATCTTTTTTAGCACCTTCCAAAACCGGTTTTGGTGCAGATTCGACTAAACCTTTAGCTTCCACTAAACCTAAAGCTTGGTTGATTTCTCTAACAGCTTTAATAACGGCTATCTTGTTACCTCCGGCTTCGGCTAGGATGACATCAAACTCTGTTTGTTCCTCGACGGCTTCAGCTTCGGCTCCGTTTCCGTTACCGGCAGCAGGCATAGCACCCATCATCATAGGAGCAGCAGCAGAGACTCCAAACTTCTCTTCTAAAGCTTTAACTAAGTCATTAAGTTCTAAAACGGTCATTTTTTCTACCATCTCCATAACTTTTTTGGCGTCACCTTTTAATGTGATTTCCTCTTTCTTTTCTTCTACCTTTTCTTCAGTTGTTTCTTCGACTTTTTTGTCTTCTGACATTAGTTAGCACCCCCTTTGATTTTTTCGTCGGCTATTTTGGATAGCACGGTGACTAATTTTCCTCTATTTCCTCCAATAACATTAACAAACCCTGACAAGGGTGATTTTAGACCCCCCACCACTTGAGCCAGCAATTGCTGCTTTGAGGGGAGCTGGCTTATTTGTTCGACTTTTTCAGCGTTGGTGAATATGCCTTCTACAAGGGCAAATTTAATCTTTGGCAACTCAAATTTTTTGGCAAATTCAAATAGTGGTTTTAGGTAGGCCACGGGATCTTTGTACGAAAATATGGCCGCTGTGGGGCCTTTTAAGTGTTGTTCCATATCTTTGGTATCAATGCCTTTTTCTTCTAGGGCTAGTTTGACGAGTGTATTTTTGGCGATAACTGACTCTGAACCTTCGTCGGTCATTTGCTGTCTGAAGTTATTGATATCGTTAACATTGAGGCCTTTATAATCGACGAATGTGATAGATTTAGCTTCCTGTATTTTATTTTTTAGATCATTTACGATGTCTTGGTTTTTTTGGTTTGGCATAAGTAAAATGAGTCCCTTCTGCGAAGTGCCTCCTTTTTTACTAGGCAAAAAAGAAGCGCCTTATCCAAAGACGCAAAACAATAAAAAGTCTGTCACTAATTTTTGTTTCCTCGGCGCGACTTATGGCTTTTTTAGGGCTGCACGCTGTCTTTGGATGCAAGAGTTAGTTTATATTTTTTGGGGGATTTGTCAAGTTTCTAGTCATAATAGAGGCTGCCCTGTTTTCATTACGGTCACCTTGATGTAATTTAAGGATGTGAGCAGCCAAGTTTCGATCAACGACCCATCATATCCGGCTTTGCTAAAGCAAATTGATAATTCGCCCAAGGAAATATACTACATAGGGAAGTGGCGTCCCGAACTCTTTAATAACTGTTTGGCGGTGGTAGGAAGCAGAAGAGTGTCAGAGTACGGACGGCGTGTCACCGAGGAGTTGGTTTTTGAACTGGCAAGCAGGGGAATAACCATTGTTTCAGGTTTTATGTACGGTGTCGACGCAATCGCTCACAAGACCGCAATTGCAGCTGGTGGCAAGACAGTGGCGGTTGTGGCATATGGGATCGAACGGGCTTGTCTAGGGTATATGAGGAGACTTTTTGATGACATTTTGGATTCTGGAGGTTTGATAATGTCCGAATATGGCGGCGACGAGCCCGCTCGCAAATTTATGTTTCCTAAGAGGAATAGGATTATTGCCGGGTCAAGCCGGGCGACTTTGGTGGTGGAGGCTGGGGAGAGGAGCGGTTCATTGATCACAGCCGGGTATGCGGCCAGATATGACCGGCCGGTTTTGGCGGTGCCGGGATCTATTTATAATAAGAATTCAAAAGGGACCAACCGGATTATTAGGGAGGAAAAGGCTGTAATGGTAACGGAAGCTAGGGATGTGTTTGGTGTTTTTGAAAATGTTGATGGTGACGCGCAGGTGGGGCTGGTGTTGGGGCAGAATTCGTCCCAAAACGCTATATTGAGGCACATTTCAAGGGAATTTATGACTAGGGACGAACTATACAAAGCCACAAAATTGCCTATTTCCAAGCTAAACCAAGAACTGACTTTGTTAGTTTTGTCGGGGCAAGTTGTTGAGGAAGGAGGAAGATATCGTGTTAACCACAGTTAATTCGGTGGCTAGCCGGGGCATAGAATCCATTTTAGTAAAAGTGGAGGTAAACGTAGCCAGCCGCGGATTTCCAAGCTTTGACATTGTGGGGTTGCCCTCAAAAGCCGTAGCAGAAAGCAGAGAAAGGGTAAAAACAGCTATTATTAATTCAGGTTTTAGCTTTCCCAATAAGAAAATAACTATTAATCTAGCCCCGGCGGATGTTCCTAAGGAGGGTTCTTTTTACGATTTACCTATTGCCGTGGGTTTGCTAGCGGGAATCTGTGGGTTTGAGGTTTCTCAGGTCGCGCTTTACTATGGAGAACTCTCTTTAGACGGCAGTTTAAGGCATACCAGAGGGGTCTTGTTGGCAGCTATCTTCGCCGGAAAACATGATTATGAAAGCATCTTCGTGCCAAAAGTTAATGTGAATGAAGCGGTGGTTATAAAGGGATTGGGTGTGTACGGGGTAGCTGATCTTGGCGGGCTTGCCGAGCATATGCAGGAGAAAAAGAGTCTTGAGATAGCAAGGTGCGAACACCTATTTGAAGACACCGGCAACGCTGTGAGCGGTCAGTATGGAGGAGCAGGCTCGAATATAGACGACATTATTGACCTTTCTGACATTGTCGGCCAGGAGAATGCCAAACGGGCTTTAGAAATAGCCGCCGCCGGTGGACACAATTTATTGATGGTTGGGCCGCCCGGGGCAGGGAAGACTATGTTGGCTAAAGCTTTTAGTTCTATCTTGCCTTCGCTTGATTTTAAGGAAAGCATTGAGGT
>CAZHRD010000008.1:0-11664 GCA_964533985.1 uncultured Candidatus Saccharibacteria bacterium
TTGCTTGGGAGCTTGCGCTAATCTTTTAATGTCATTAAGCACGATCTAAACATGACACAAAATCTGCCATCAGGAAATGTGGCAAGCTCTAGTTAGCTTAGACAAAACGGGTATATTATCTGGAAAACCAATACTCTAAAAGCTCGTTGGCAATGGGGGCAGCATCCTGAGATCCGCCGCCGCCTCCTTCCAGAAACACGGTCATAACAACCGGCCGGTCTGAATTGGAACTCATATTTGCCTGCCTGTGCTCATCGTCAAAATAAGGACCGAAGATTGTAAAAATAGCATGTGTTTTTTCCTCACCCTTGGCATTTACATATTCGGACGTACCTGTCTTTCCGGCCAACTCTATACCGTGCTTTACCGGAAATCCATATACGGGATAGGCCGTCCCACCCGGGTTAACCACCCCGTGAATACCTTTTCTAATAGCGTCATAATAACTTTCGTCAATCAAATTTTCAGCCAAAATGACCGGCTTAATGTCCCCCACCCCATCAATATTCTTTACTACTTGGGGCCTAAACAAACGCCCGCCGTTGGCAAAATAAGTCATCATGTTGTTTATTTGTAAAGGCGTGGTCAATAGGTCACCCTGACCAATAGAACTAATATAATCGTCTCCCTGATACCAATCTCTTTGCGTACCATCAGGAATAAACCCGGGAATCTCGCCATCAATATCTATGCCGGTCAGCTTACCGTAACCATATTTTAACGCCCAATCGTGAAGTTTTTGTATACCTAATCCGCCAATACCTCCATAACCTCCCCCCATGATATAAAAGTAAGTATCGTTACTGACTTGGAGAGCCCTGATCAGATTAACTGTACCTGCGCCGCCTGTGTCCCAGTTCCTATATATATAAGGTCCGATTTGTATAAAACCTTTGTCAACAATGGTGTCATAAATTCCGGCTATTTTTTCCATTAGTATCGCTGATGCGGTGATTAGTTTAAAAGTAGATCCGGGAGGGTAAGCCGCCGCTATGGCTCTATTAAAAAACGGTTTGCCGGGGTTCTGATTTAAGGCAGCCAGTTCATCGGTAGATATACCTGAAGACATTAAATTCGGGTCGAACGAAGGATAGCTCACCAAAGCTAACACAGAACCATCTATGGGGTCTTGAGCTACTATTGCACCTCCGGTCGCCTCTTTCTTTGGGTCATTCACCTCCTTTTCCAGTAACTCATACGCTTTGTCTTGCAGCCCAATATCCACACTTAGAGTAATGTCTTTACCCGGTAGCGGCTCTTGGGTGGTAATTAATCTATAACTGGTACCGGCTGAGTCAACTTGCACAATTTTAACTCCCTCTGTACCCGATAATTGATCATCGTATCTTTCTTCCACACCCGTTTTACCGACAATGAACGGACCTCCCTCCTCACCCCCCAAACCTACATAACCTATCAAGTGAGAAAAGGCTGCCCCATATAGATAATCCCTCGTCGGGGCTGTTTCTATTGAAACACCGATCAGATCGCTCATATTGGCCTCCAACACCAATATCTCCTCTTTACTAACACCGGTGGCTAAAATAATGTTAGTCTTTTTATGGTCCAGTTCATTGTAAATCCGCTGGGGATCTTTTAAAGTCACGTATTCGCCTGCTTCGTCGATCACCCTGGAACAGATGCTTAGATCGTCGCCACGGCCGCATATTAGGGTGTTTATCTCTATACTAAAACTAGGCTTATTTCTAACAATAACCTCGCCGTTTTTATCGAAAATAACTCCCCGGCTGGGCAGAATAGAAAACTCTCTTATCCTATTTCTGTTGGCCAAACTTAAATACTTATCCCGATGGCTAATTTGGATATTTACCGCTCTGCCGATGAAAACAAAGTAGGTCAGACTCACCAGACATATAAAAAGAACATGGTGCCATTGAAAAAGGCTGGTATTGGCATCCATATGAGACTCCGGTTTTGCGCTATCGTGTCTTATGGCCCGTCGGCTTTTTCTAGTTTTAGGAGTGAAGTTATTGATCTCGTTTATTAATGCAATACTCATAGGCTTAGCTCACGCCTTAATTCTATATTCGGTACTCAAATATCTTTGCTTGGATCTTTTTAGAACTAAGTAGGTCACCCAGGAAAAAGCTGAATTTAAGATACCTGAAAAAAATATTGGGCTCGAATAGGCAAACTCGGGGTATCCCAGAACAACCTTAAACACAATGGTTGAGATAATGATCAGGCCAACCTGGAACCCAATACCTCTAAATACGGATCTTTTCACCCACTTGGAAGCAAGAAGCAACAAGATTAGCACCAAAGAAGATAACCCCACAATACTCGTTCCCAAGAAGTCCAAAAATAAACCTCCCATGAGAGCGGTGAAAAGGGCCGACTCGTAATCGTCAATAAAAATAAAGGCAAAGCATAAACCAATGATGAGATTCGGATTAAGGGCGGCTCCAAAAAACTCCAACAGGAAAGACTCCTGAAAAATGGCCAACGCCAAACAAATTATTAATATGGTTATGTTTTTGCTCATAAACTTAAAATGATAAACACCTTATCTAATTTTGAAAAATTTACCATAGGTAACAAAACGGCACTTTTTAGAGGCTCGGCTGACTCAAAAACCACGTCACTCACCTGCCCCACTGCCAACTCCGGTATAAACTTTCCGTCTTTACCTGAGGTGACAAACACATCCCCCTTTTCCACACTCTCCCCAGGCAACAACCGTGTCACCCCTATACTGGTGCCCAAATTACCCCGTGCAATACCCTCAGCTTGAGAATCGGGCTCAACATTAACAACCGTCATGGACACATCCGGCGACACCACTAAATTCATGATGCTTCTTTCTTCAGAAGTCTCAGTCACAATACCTACTAAAAAGTTTCCGATCACCACGTTGTCCCCCACCCTAACACCCTGACGGTTACCTTTATCCAAAACCATACTCGTCCCCGTCACATCTTTTGGATTCCCCATCACCAAAGCCAGCAAAAGATCTTTATCAAAAAAATCCTGATTTTTTAGTTCTAATTGGTTTCGTAATAATCTATTTTCTTCTTCCGCCGTTTTAAGATTGATGATCACTCCTTGCAACTCCTGCTTTTCTCCTCGCAACTCTAAGTTCTCTTTTCTAATATCGTTTAAGCTTCCAAACAACTTAAACGATTCTTTTACATTTATGGCTGATCTTCTGAGCCCATATTGCACGGGCGTGGTAAAGTTTTGAAAAACAGACCTGAAAGGGTTTAAAAAATCCAATAATCCAAATATCAAAATGACGATTGAGATAATAAATATTTTCACACAGTTATTTTAGCAGAAGTTATTTTATCTTTATTTTATCTTTACGATTTCAAGCAGGTCCGGATCGTCTAAAAGCATACCGCACCCGCGCACCACACAGGTAAGAGGATCTTTCGAAACCCTCACCGGCACTTGCAGCTCATAAGCCATCAGTTTGTCTAACCCCCTTAAGAGCGCCGTACCTCCGGCCAGAACAATACCGTCTTTAACTATGTCCGACATCAGTTCAGCCGGCGTATCCTCCACCGCATCTTTCACTCCCTCAATAATTTCATAAATAGGACCTTTCAAAGCTTCTCTTATTTCTACCGGTTTGACTTCGATCGATCTTGGTAAGCCGGTTTTTAGGTCCCGACCACGGAGAACGGCACTAAAATCATTTTCTTTATTAAACTCAATGGCGTTTCCAATCTGGCACTTTACTTCCTCTGCGGTTCTTTCCCCTAGCAGCAAATTGTGCATCTCTCTGGCGTAATTAACGATAGCCTCGTCCATCTCATCACCGGCAATTCTTAATGATTTATTGACTACCAAACCTCCCAAGGAAATAACCGCAATTTCGCTCGTGCCACCTCCCATATCAACAATCATAGTGCCTTTGGGTTCGTTTACTTCCAAATCAGAACCAATAGCCGCTGCCATAGGCTCATCCACTAAAAATACCTCCCTAGCGCCCGCATTTTTGGCCGCATCAACCACGGCTTTTCTTTCCACAGAAGTAACCCCTGAGGGCACACCTATGACCGCGCGAGGTCTTGGTATCTTGGGAATTCGTGAGGGGCTTTCATGAACCTGCTTTATAAAATGGGTGATCATCTTTTCTGTGACATAGAAATCAGAGATCACTCCGTCTCTTAAAGGTCTAATAGCTTGAATAATATCCGGCGTTTTCCCCAGCATTCTTTTAGCTTCCGATCCTACGGCTAAAACTTCTTTGGTTTTTTTGTGAATAGCTACCACACTTGGTTCTCTAATGGTAATCCCCTTACCCTTCACATAAACCAGAGTATTGGATGTTCCAAGATCTATTCCGATATCATGGGAGAAATACCCAAGTAGTTTGTTCAACATAGCAATGTGAGTTTACCAAATTATACAATTTGATAGCTAGTACATTAGGCTTTATAATTACGCCATGTCAATCGTGCCAATTGTAATAGACCCAAATGAATATCTGCACAAGGTGTGCGACGAAGTCACTGAGTTTAATGATGACTTAAAGAATCTGGTACAAAATTTGCTCGATACTGTCCGTGCCGCCAGAGATCCCGAAGGCGCCGGGTTAGCAGCCCCCCAAGTGGGTGTGCTAAAAAGAGTTTGTGTGGCACGACTATTTACTGATACTGTAGATGATAGTGGGAACAGCATTATTGAGGATAGAGTGCTAATCAATCCTAAAATAATAAAAGAATCTGATGAAAAAGAGGTCGGTTGGGAAGGGTGCTTGAGCATCCCCGATACATACGCACTCGTAAAAAGAGCCAACAAAATTAAAATCGAATCGTATGATGTTAATGGTAAAAAATTTCAGTTAAAAGCGGACGGATTTTTTGCGCGCGTCATCCTGCACGAAATGGACCATTTAGATGGCAAACTCATCACTGACCCGGATAGACAAATTGGTCGTACACTGAACCAAAAAGAATTTGACCAGATGATCGAACAAAAAGCCAGCATGTAATATGAAAATTGCTTTTTTTGGTACTTCAGATAGATCAGCTCCCATCTTGGATACTCTAAATCGTGAATTTGAGCTGGTGTTTTGCGTTACAAAAGATGACACAAAAGTGGGCAGGAAACAGGAGTCAAAAGAGTCGGGTGTAAAAATGTGGGCTAAACAAAATGAGGTCGATTTCATGTGCATAGACTCAATCAAAGATTCTCAGGAGAAAATCATCAAAACATTAATAAAACGCGACGTGGAGGTGGGCATAGTGGCCGACTTTAGCTTCATGATCCCCCCTAAGATCATCAACACACCAAAATTCGGCCTCATTAACATCCACTTCTCTCTTCTTCCAAAACTGAGAGGCGCCAGTCCGGTGCAACACGCTATCCTGAAAGGCTTAGAGGAAACCGGCATCACCTACTATCTTATGAACGAAAAAATGGACGCCGGTGATATTCTTCAACAAGTCCCCCACCAGCTTGACCACACAGAAACCACGGGTGATCTGTATGCCACCTTATTTGACCTGGCTGCAAAGAATCTACCGGAAGTGATCAATAAATATGTTTCGGGGAAATTAAAACCAACCCCACAAAACCATAATGACGCCACCTATTGCAGTTCGAAAACAAAACCTAATACAACTTATATTTTTAAAGAAGACGCCAAAATAAACTGGAACAATGAAGCCTCTATTATAGAACGCCAAATCAGAGCCTACTACCCCTGGCCGGTGGCCTGGACCACACTGGGTGAGTTGGGAAATAATCTTAAACTGGTGAGCCAAATAAAATTAAAGCCCAGTTCATACGCTAATTTTAGGGTGAAAATTCTTGGCGCCGAACAAGTCAACGGCCAGATCAAAATTAACAAACTGCAAGTGGAAGGAAAACAGGAAGTGGATTGGATGAGTTTTGTGAACGGATACGCAGACAGAAAATAGTTATTCTTTTTTATCTTTACTACCTTCGAACTTCATTCTCTTTAAACAAGAGGCACACACATTATAAATGCTGGTAGTTCCATCTACAGTCATCTTCTTTTTTCTAAGGTTGGGTCTTTGTCTGATGATGGATCGATTAGTTACACGCCTCCCAATACCTCTGGGGACAAGATTACCTTTCATATATCCTTTTTGACAAATATCACAAATTCTAGACATAACAGAATGGATTAAAGCATTTTAGGGGTGTTTTGGCAAGGGTTGGGGTTTGGTAGTAGTGCTGCTGCGGAGTGGCGCTACGAGTGGTACAAGGCGATAAGTACTGTGACGGCTTTTCAGGGCCCTTGGGTTGTTACAGTATTATCTTATCGCCTTTGACGCAATGATTTCGTTCGATTTGTTAAACATTTTTCTCTCCTTATGCATATTGGTCTGTCTTGCTATTTAAAGGGGCATCTCTTGAGGAGATTGCAAGGAAGAAAGAGCGTGCCGGTCCCGTAGGTTTCGGCGCAAAGTGCACATTCTTCCCCAAGTTCATCCCGCCTCTCATCGACAAGATCGACCTCACACATCGTTCTGCTTCTTTTTAACCTGCCCAAACCCTTTTCACGGGTGAGCTCCCCTTCTTGCCGAACATATGTATCGGCATCAAAAGAAACAGCCTGAAATATCATATACTACTCTCCTTGTAATAATGTTTATAGGTTACCTGATATTCTATCACTAAACTTTCCAAAACGCCACAATTACTTGACACCAGGGCGTCTTCGCAGATACTATATCATAATGAATCAACAGCCTACTCAAGCTTCATTAGAAAAAACTCCAAGTAAAATTCATAAAAAATTCCAAGCTCTATCCAACTTTGTCAGCAACATTGTGGGCTCACCCTTCTGGTTTGGTTTTTCCGTGTTTATGGTCATCGCCTGGTTTTTTAGCGGGTTTATAATAGGTTTTACGCAAACCTGGCAACTTATGATAAATTCGACTACTACCGTGTTAACCTTTTTAATGATCTCACTTTTGCATTCGTCCCAAAAAAAATGGGAGGATAAAATAGAACGATTACGAAACCAAGAAGTCTCCACCATTAAAGAGATCCAAAAAGATACCAAGAGAATTTCTTTTGACGAACCTAATAAGGCTAACGGGCAAACCGCAGAGCAACAGTACCCCAACAACTAGATTTGCTTTGGAATCTATCAAAAATAAATGATAAAATTCCTTAACTTTTTGCGTATAATGAGGTAGTTACCAAGGTTGGGCCAACGTAGCTCAGTGGTAGAGCAATCCCCTTGTAAGGGATAGGTCGTGAGTTCAAGTCTCACCGTTGGCTCCATTGAAAATCTAGGTGATCTTGCCGGGATACCGAAGTGGCCAAACGGAGCAGTCTGTAAAACTGTTGGCGTAAGCCTACACAGGTTCGAATCCTGTTCCCGGCACCAGGCCCGCTTAGCTCAGTTGGTTAGAGCGCATCCATGGTAAGGATGAGGTCGGCGGTTCGACTCCGCCAGCGGGCTCCAGTTTTCCCAATTGAATACTATTTGAATACTGTTTAGCGTTTTGCTATTATCAAAACCCAACAAACCTATACAAAGGAGAGATTGTATGGCTAAGTCAAAGAGACACATGGAGAAATGCCTAAAAAGAAAACCAGTCTTTAAAGAGCTTGACAGATACGAAGATGAGGGCGGAAATATTCGACATAAATGTGTCATTATTTTTAAACACAAAAACAAAAAGACCGGTGAATGCGAATCGGTGTGGTGCGGAAGGGACAAAGACGGTTTACCGGACCCCACAAGTACTGTAAAGTTTGACACTCCGTATCAAGCAAAAGAGGCTTGGCAAGCATATAAAGCCAAGAAGAAGGCTGAGGAAAAGGAGAAGGACAAAAAAAAGAAACGGCAACAACAACTTACGAAGTAAAAGGTGGGGTGGCATGGACAAATATTTAACGCTAATACGTGATTTTTTATCACAAAAACCGGAAGCCCATCAAATAGCGTTTGGTCTAGCATTATTCTTTGTGGGTTTCTTTGTGTTTACGTTCATTATTAAAAGAAAAGGATAATTATCCTTTACGGACTCGTTTTTCTCAGCATTATGTTGACTAACGAGTCCGTTTCTTTTTTCTCACCCTGCAACCTGCTAAAATATTCTCATGCTTTACATTTGGCTGGTAATAATAGCGGGTGTTATATTGGTCCCTATAATTTCCGGGGCGACCAAAGAGCTGGAAAAGAAACTCGAAACCATGAGCTCCGAAGATGAAACCGGTATTAAAATCTGGAAATTTCACTTTAAAAACAAGGACGATATCCAATCTATCATTAAAATCCTAACCTATGTCCTCATCGTGCTTTTCACGGCTATAGTTATCATGATGGTTAAATTTACCGGAACCGTAATCTCGAATAGCTAATTAGCAACTAATCCCCAACTATAAATTAGGTGTAATCGTAAAATAAACTATATCCGTATATTCACCCGCCACCGTATTTGGCGACATGGTGGCCTTAAACTGGACGTTAGTGCTTTCTCCGCTGACGGCGGTCGTGTTCGAAAATAATTCTGTAGTACCTAAATCCAATCCTCCTACAACATTACCGCTAACATTGAAAACAGGGTCTATAGTCGCCGTTAACGAACTAGCCTGAGCGCCGTAACCTTCAAATCCGGAAACAAGTGTACCGTCGTTGGACTCGATCAAACTGCTTCCTCCATTAAACAAACCGCCTAAAACATCATTACCTTTGTCATTTACGTATACCTGATAACCTGAATAGGCGTTTGAGGCTACAACCACGCTGGTTGTGCTTGTTTGAGATACGCTGTTAACATTTAAAACTCCGAATGTTAATTCTGAATCTGTCACAGCCATGCTAACGTACGGCACTGTGGTTGATACCTCGTTTGAGTCACTACTGTACCCAGTCTCAGTGAAGTCTCCGTTTAAGGCCTTTACTCTTACCTTGTAGTCCGTGTTTTGGTTAAGTCCCAATATAAAAGAGCCGCTTCCCTCCCCCCAAGATACGTAGGTTCGATAATCTTCCATCCCTAAAGTGTTCGAAACGGTACCGTCGCTTTGTACATATTGGTGTGTGGCAAAGTTGTTATCTGAAATAGCCACTGCAAAAAGGGTATCTGATGGATTACTCGAAGCATCTATTATAATAAGTAACCTATCGTAGTATTCGTAGTCGTTTTCTAAAGTGGCGGGATACGGAGTGTTGGCCTGAATTCTGGGGCTGTAACCTACCTCCTGTCTAAAACTAGCTGATTCTGAAAGATCTGAAAATGGATTGATATCACCAATTACACCGTAATTGGATGAACTGCCGGAACTGGAACCTCCGGACAGGTTATCCCCCTTGATCTTAAAATTAGTACTTTCTATCTCATCGGCCAAAACCACGCTACCTATCAAAACAAATGCTACAGGCACGATAACTATCAATAATAAAAGGGAACACTTTTTCCTAAACACATCTTGCATAGAGAATATTTTACCAAATTTAGCCTGTTTTAAGCATTAGTATGAGAATATGTGCATAAGTTGGCGCATATGTATGACACGTCAAATATGTTTCCGTTATAACAAAAACCATCATTATTATGAATATGTGCACAATAAGCACTTGACAATGATTGTCCTAACTATCTAGAATTATTGTTATGACCTGTCTAAAACTTTTAAAATACAAAAAATCTGTTCAAAAAATTGTTCCTATCCTGTCTTTCGCTCTCATTCTAGCAACAGCTGTCTTCATCTCAAATAAAGTCACCAAAGCCGCTTTGTTGACTGACGGCACATGGGCGCAGTCAGCTAATCCGGGGACAACCACTATAACATTCACTAACACAACAGCACTTGATGCCAGCTCAGATGTGATTATTACTTTTCCAAACTCGGCCACCATTAACCAAGGAGGTACTGATATATCAATTACTGGACAAACGAGCCCGGTAAGAACCAACAACACGCTGGATAACACCGTCACACTTACTCTAGTTGACGGAACGCTTGATGCCTCTTTGGCGGTTACCATTACTATGACCGACGGTCTCAGTGCTTATACTGCATCTACATATGCCCAAGAATCGCTAGCTATTAATACTCAGGATTCAGGTGATCTACCACAGGATTTTGGTGTGGCTATCAAAACTAACGACAACACTACTACAGTGACGGCATCTGTACCATTATTTGTAAATATGCAGATTGATGATACCTCTATTGAACTGGGAACATTATCAACTGCCAGCGTTTCAACGGCCACGCAAACATACACGGTCAACTCAAATAATCAGACAGGGGTGGTGCTACAAATTGCCACGGACGGTGACCTAAATGACGGCCTTGGTAATGAGATTGATGCTGTGTCAGGTGGAACGGTTGACGCCGGTGTTGAAGAGTACGGTATAGCTGTTTCGGGAACCGGGCTTACAATAGACGGCACCTATAATACCGGTGATAACCCAATTATACAGGCCGCAGATGACATAGCCACCAGTGCCGGTTCTATATCATCCGCCACTATGGATATTACATATAAAGCAAGTATCGCAGGTACCACGGTCGCAGGAAGCTACGATCAGGTAGTCACTGTGACTGTTGCAACCAAGTCGTAGTATCGAACCTAAAAAACACACTGCCTTTACTCTGCCCTAGTTAACAGTTTGCAGTTATAAAATTGGAGAAGTATATTGTAAATATATGAAAGATAAAATTAAAAAACATCAAAAAATAATTATGCTGTTAGCAAGTTTGACGATTATCGTCCCCTTGCTACTTATTTCAGTTAGAGGCGCACATGGGCAGAGAACCAATGCCTCAAATATAGAGTTGTCACCGGCAAAAATAAATGTGTCGATAAATCCCGGTGAAGAATACACCCAGACGTTTAGAGTCGGCAACTACTCCGGGTCACCCCAAACACTCTATATATTCATTAAAGACTTTACGGTCATAAATGAGGAAGGAACACCAAACTTTTTTGAGTATAATCAGCTCAACGAAGAATCGAAGAGATTTGCGCTAAGCCAGTGGGTAGAGCTCCCCTATGATTCGGTCACTATAGAAAACAACGAGGTCGCTGAAATTGATGCCCTTATTAAAATCCCGGAGGACGCAATAGCGGGGGGTCACTACGGAGCCTTCTTTGTTCAAACCCAAGCTCCTGAGTCTGAGGGAACTGCCATCGGTTCTGTTATGCAAATTACCTCTCTTATGCTAATTAACGTCCCCGGTGATATTGAAGAAAATATTGTCATCTCTGACGCTTACACTGACAAGTCGATCTACTTTGAAGAGAATCCTGAAATTGCGTTTACTACCCTTCTTAAAAACAAAGGTAGCGTTCACGGTATACCGGTTGGAGCTTTCTCCATTTCAGGCGGTAAGGGTGCAAAAAGCAAATCTGTCATTTACAACCAAAACCAAGGCGCCGTGTTACCGGGAGCTCCTGAAAGAAAGATCACTGAAGTTTTCTCATTAAGCAAAAACGAAGGTTCTTTCATACCGCCTATCGGTAAGTTCACAATCGAACTAGTGGCTAGATATGGCACCAGCAACCTACCCTTAGAGACAACCATTCTCTTTTGGGTGCTGCCGGCTAAGTTTATAGCTGTTTCTGTGTTAGCAGCCGTAGTGGTTATCTTCATTTTGTGGAGAACTATCAAGTCTTTTAAAAAGGACTAGCACTTTTTTGAAATATTGAGTAATACTATTGCCTTGCCCTTGTGGTAATACCGTTAGGGCAGGTAT
>CAZHRD010000009.1:0-11504 GCA_964533985.1 uncultured Candidatus Saccharibacteria bacterium
TGGTTTCCCTTATTACTGTTACTTTTACCACGCCGGGATAAGTTTGTTCAAGCTCAATTTTTTTAGCAATTTCTCTGGCCAAAAATTCGGTTGACTCGTCGTCAACTTTATCAGGAGCCACAAAAACTCTGACTTCGCGTCCAGCCGAAATAGCATAAGCTGTGTCAACGCCATCAAACTGCTTGGCGGCCTCCTCTAAGGCTTTCATTCTTTTTACATAAGATTCGTAGTCTTCACCTCTAGCACCGGGTCTGGCGCCACTAACATGATCGACCAAATTAACAATGGCCGATTCAATGGAGGTGAATGGCTTATCCTCATGATGTTCAGCCACACAGTTGACCACCTCATCGGGAATGTTGTATTTATTCAAAAGATCCACGCCCAACTGTATGTGAGAGCCCTCGTCTTCAGTCACGATCTTACCGATATCGTGAAATAAACAACCCAATCTGACCGTGTCCACGTTGACACCAATTTCATGCGCAATGGCTACACCCATCTTAGTTTCTTCCAAGGTGTGTTCGATCATATTCTGACCGTAAGAAAATCTGTACTTAAATTTTCCCAGCATGTAAACCAACTCTTTTGGAACATTGTAGGCGCCAATTCTGTGACATAGATCGTCACCGGCTTTAGTTATGATACGGTCAATTTCTTCTTTGGTTTGGTTGACAGTATCTTCGATTCGGGCCGGTTGTATGCGACCGTCTTTTATCAATCTTTCTAAAGCTACACGGGCAATTTCTCTTCTGATAGAGTCAAAGCAAGATAGCAATATTTCACCTTCGCTGGAATCCAAATCAAATTCAACCCCGGTGAGTTCTTCCAAAGTTCTGATATTTCTACCTTCTTTGCCGATGATCCTACCCTTTATTTCTGCGTCGGGGAGTTTTACTTTGGAGGTGGTGTACTCGACCACATAGTCACTTGAGCCATATCTCATGGCCTCAACCAGTAACTGCTTGGCCTCTTCTTCGACCGTACTTTTTACTTCCTCCTGCATAGATCTAATCTTTTTAGCCTTTTCTCCCACTAATTCTTTGTCGAATTCTGCCAATAATTCGGTCCTGGCCTCGCTTTTTGTCAACCCGGCAATTTTTTCCAGCTCACCCTTTCTACCTTTTAACAAATCTTCAGCCTCCTGGTTCATTTTTTCTATGGTTTCTCTAGCTTTGTTGAGAGTTTTCGATTTTTCATCCAGTTCTCTTAGTCGGGATTCTATTTCTCCCCTTTTTGCCGCCAACTCTTTTTCCTCTTCTAAAACTTTAGATTTTATCCTTTTGGTTTCTTCTTCCGCCTCTAATCTAATTTTTAAAGCCTGATCTTTGGCTTCAATCACAATCTCTGTGGCTTTAGCCCGAATCTCTGCCAGCTTAGCTTCATCAATTTTCATTTCCGCCGGCTTAGCTTCTGCTTTAGGTTCTTCTTTTTGGGCCTCTTTTGTAGGAGCCGCCTTGGGAGCTTCTACAGGAACTTCTTTGACAGGTTCCTCTTTTTTGGCAACCTCTTGCGCTGGTGCTTGGGTTTTTGGTGTTTCTTTCTTAGGTTCTACTTTCTTTTTCGAAAGAAATTTTTCGAATAGTTCTAATAACATACAAAATCTCCTTAATTAACTAATAAGTATTTAACTTTGGGGAAATAAAATGATTTTTAATAGCCGCCGTAAACCACCATATCAAATACGTGGTTTTGAGTTATCTTTATGTGTTTCTTTGTATTTTTTGCAAAAACGTAATCATAAAAGAATCGATAAAATTCAATTTCATCATATTTCCCATGCAGATTCTATTTTACATCAAGAACTCTGTCAACTACAGCATAAATTTTTGAGTAAGGGTAGCCTTTGGAAGCCAGATAATTTAGCAGTTTAGCTTTTTTGGCCATTTTATTGGTTTCTTTGATATGGGAAGCTTTTTTCAAGGCATCTTCCATGATTTTTTCGAGTTCTTGGTCATCAGTAAAAGACTCTAAGGCAAAATCTATGGTGGCATTATCTATACCCTTTTTTAATAAAAACTGCTTTATTTTAAGTTTGCTAACGGGTTTTGACGAATTTATCTTCTCCTCAACCAGACTGGCAGCATAATCATCGTCGTCAATGAGCTTACTTTCCTCCAAACTTTCCATAACTTCAGCTTTGATATCGGCTTTTTGGGAGTCACTTAGGTCTTTGTATCTTTTAAAGTAGTAATCAATGCGGTTATCAATCTCTTTTTTGCTTCTCGGTTTGTGAGAGAGAAAGTTAAGAGTTTTATTTTTTAGCTCTAATTGTATGTCTTCAAGACTCTTCGATATCACTGTGGTCACCGTGATCGCTGTGGTCGCCACCTATTTCTAAGGGGACCTCTTTCTTTTTTAGTTTAGCTCTGATGTCTTTATCAATTTCCTGGCATATTTTCGGATTCTCTCTTAAGAATTCTTTGGCTGATTCGCGTCCCTGCCCAAGTTTCTCGTCACCATATTGGAACCAAGCTCCACTTTTCTTGACTAGACCAAAATCCACCCCCACATCAAGTAAATTACCTTCTTTGCTGATACCTTCGTTGAACATAATATCAAATTCGGCCACTCTAAAGGGCGGTGCGACTTTGTTCTTTACCACTTTGACTCTGACTCTAATACCGGAAAACTCATCGCCTGCTTTTAGAGATTCTATTTTCCTGATATCCAGTCTCACCGAGGCGTAGTATTTTAGAGCATTACCACCGGAGGTTGTCTCGGGATTTCCAAACATAATGCCAACTTTGGATCTGAGTTGGTTTGTAAATATGACCGTACATTTTGATTTATTGATGGAACTGGCTAATCTTCTTAAGGACTGACTCATTAACCGGGCTTGCAAGGCAATGTGGCTATCACCAATTTCACCCTCTATCTCCGCTCTCGGTACTAAGGCCGCCACAGAATCTATGGCAATGACGTCCACCGCATTTGACCTAATAAGAGTTTCGGCAATTTCCAATGCTTGTTCACCGGTATCAGGCTGAGAGATCAACAAGGCATCGGTATCCACACCGGTTTTAGCCGCATAAACAGGATCGAAAGCATGTTCTGCGTCTATGAGAGCGGCTGTGCCTCCCAGTTTTTGGGCTTCGGCTATGATGTGTTGTACTAGAGTAGTTTTGCCTGATGATTCCGGTCCATAAATTTCCACTATTCTGCCTCGAGGAACCCCGCCTATACCTAAAGCGGCGTCTAAAGCTATTGACCCGGTTGGTATGGCCGGAGCGCTTTTACCTTCAGGCCTTTCTCCTAATCTCATAATGGAACCTTTCCCAAAATTGTTCTCAATTTGTTCTAAAGCTGAATTAAGCGCAATTTCTTTATTTTTCTTGGCAGTATCTTCTTCTTTTTTAATTACTTTTTTTGGAGCCATAGCTGACCTTTCTAAAACTTTTCTCTAAATTTATTCTAACAGTTAGGGGGCATTAAACAATAGAGAATATCCCAACTAATATAGATATTTATATCTTTAAAGCTGTATCTAAACGCTCCAGCACAGCCTCTTTACCAATAAGTTCCATAACCTCCAGAATTGGTGGCGTGGCTGTTTCTCCTGTTAGGGCCACTCTTAAAGTCATAAAAAATTCCTTGTTCTTATAGTCACCGCTTTCCAGATAACCATGCAGGATTTTCTCCAGATTACCAGTGTTCCATTCGTTCACAGCCACATTTTCTAGTAAGCCAAGAGCGGCGTTGATGATCTCCTGTCCCCTTGCTTCTGAACTTACATATTTATACAGCAGCTTTTTATCTACGCTAGGTTTTTGATAAAAATAGTGGGTCAGCTCAACATATTCGGACAGCTTTTTCATACGTTCCCTGATCAATTCCAATACCTTTAAGTGATAGTCAAGCTCATAGTCGCCGCATTTTAAATCGACCTCATATTTCTCGGCCCAATCTTTGATGGTTTTGCATAACTTAGCTTGTGGCATGGTTCGAATATAATAACCGTTTAACCACAACAATTTCTCCCTATCAAAAGCTACTAAATCCGTTTTATGGATGCGGCTAATATCAAAATCGTTTATAAACTCGTCCAAAGTATAGATTTCCTTCTCGCCGCCCGGATTCCAGCCTAAAAACATCAAAAAATTCAACAGCGCTTCTACCAAATAGCCTTCTTTCAGAAACTCTACCGCAAACACGGACCCAAATCTTTTTGACAATTTTTTATCCGCGCCCTGCTCTTTTAAATTAGGTAGATGAACATAAGTGGGAGGCTGCCAACCGAAAGCCTTATACAATAAGATGTGTTTGGGGGTGGAAGGAAGCCAGTCATTTCCGCGCATAACATGCGTGATTCCCATCATGTAGTCGTCTACCACCACGGCCAAATGATAGGTGGGATACCCATCCGATTTAAGCAGCACCGTGTCGTCAACCTCCTCGGAACTAAAACTCAAATGACCGTATACTTCATCGTCAAATTCGACAATTTCACCCTTGGGAACTTTCAATCTCACCACATAAGGTTTTCCTTCACTCAAATTCTGGGCGATCTTTTCCGCCGATAACTTTCCGCAACGTCCATCGTACATAGTTTTGGGCAACCCTTCGTCCTGCTGCTCTTTGCGCATTTGATCCAAATCATCTTTGGTACAAAAACAATAGTAGGCAGCACCTTTATCGATTAATTCCTGCGCCCGCTTCTTGTAGATATCTAGGCGCTCTGACTGTACATAGGGTCCGTATTCTCCACCTTTGCGTGGTCCTTCACCCCAATCCAGTCCATAATCTTTGATGACATCCAGAATTCTATCTACCGCACCCTCAACCAATCTTTCCTGATCCGTGTCTTCTATGCGGATGATGAATTTACCCTGGTTTTTTCTGGCAAAGGCGTAGTTGTAGAGGACAGTTCTGATATGCCCAATGTGATATTCGCCGGTGGGGCTGGGCGCCATTCTGGTTCGAACTGATTTCATAAGGCCATTCTACCAAAAAGATTTACATGATAATATATAGTCGTGACCCTAACCGAAGCTTCAAAACTAGCCAAAAAGTGGGCTTTGTTTATTGTTGTGATTGTGGTTTTGTACTACGTTTTTCTGTTGATACTTGTTCCCGGCGCTAAAATGATCGCCGCCGCTATTCTGCCTGATAAGGATCCTCCCAATCCGGTGTTTGGGGCTCTTCCAGCACTTGAATTTATAGTAAAGCCTACCAAAACTGAATTTAAACCCAAATATATCCTTGATACTCAGGATGGGAAACTCCCCGGGGATCTTCCTAAAAAAGCTAAGGTTTATCCGGTAAAAAAGATAGTGCCTTCTTTTGAAAAAGGAAAAAATGCCATTAATACTGCCAATGAATTAGGCTACTCTAATGACGATCTGGTCACAAGCTTGAAAGAACCAGTTTATAAGTGGAAAAAGGTTTCCTCTGACGGAGTTTTGGAAATTGACACCAATGATGAGGGTATATCTTTATACACGCCTTTATCAGGTAGATCCGAATTTTTCCCAAGAGGCGGTTTAACCACCGAACGGGCTAAAGAATACGCCAAAACTATGCTTAGTAAGATCAACCGGTTCGAAGATCAGCTTTATTTGGAAGGCGAACAGAAAATCACCTTGGGACAATTTTCGGGGGTGGTGTTAAAAGAAACCAAATCGGTTGGAGATGCTCAAATTGCCAGGGTAGACTTTTTCAGAAGCATTGATGGCTATCCTATTCTTGGACCTGACCCAAAGGTGGGTATGCTTTACACCTTCTTAAGAAAACCATCAGCTGAGGATATTCATTATAACTTTCCCATTATGAGAACTTACATAACCCAAATAGATCAAAAAACTGAGGCTACCTATCCTTTGGTAAATATAGCCGACGCTTGGAATTTTATTAAGGAAAATAAAGGCGTGGTAGTTTCCATTCTTCCCGAAAATATTAGCCTGCTTGTTCCTTATACACCTGTTAATGTCGAGGAAGTTTATATCAACAATATTTATCTGGCCTATTACGAGACCTATACCCATCAGGATTATCTTCAACCTGTTTATGTCTTTGAAGGAAAATATACTACGGCCGGCACTCAGGGGGGAAGCATAAGCTTTTACTACCCGGCTGTAACGCCTGAGTATATTACTGCTGCACAGCAGTAAGGCCGCTCAGTAGACTACATCCACTTATAGCTTGATAATGTCCACCTTAACAAATCTTTGGTATCGGAAAATCTATCGTCGCTGGACATAACTATAATAGTAATATCCTTCTCACCATCATCATATCTATATATCAATACCTCGCCTGCTTCAGACGTTCGTCCTGTCTTCACACCTATGGTCTCAGGTATATCCCATAAAAGCCTGTTAGTGTTTTCCAGATTGACGGTGAGCTCACCTGAAACATCAGTAAAAGAATAATTTCTGGTTCGAACAATGCTCCTTAACATATTATTTTTCATAATCTCATTTGAAAGCACGTATAGATCCCACACCGAGGAATAGTTAGAACCATTGGCACCATCTAAACCCACCGGATTTGTAAAGTTAGTATTTTCCAGACCAAGTTCTTCAGCTTTTTTGTTCATCAACTCCACAAATTCCTGCTGGCTAACCTTAGCACCGGCTAATATGCACCCGGCGTCACCGGCAGAATTTATCAACAAACTATAAACGAGGTTTTTTACGGTAAATTGTGAACCGGTCGGTAGCCATAACTTAGTACTATCAATGGCATTGCACTCTTCAGTGGCGGTTAAAATCTCATCTTCCGTATAAATCTCAGTGGCTATCAAAGCCGTCATTAACTTGGTGGTGGAGGCTGGGGCAAAAGTAACGCTAGTGTTATTCCCACTAAAAACTTTCTTGGAATCGTTATCTATGATCAAATGAGCCTTAGCGGTGATATACGGAAAAGCCATTTTATTTACTAAAACCGGTTTTTTGATTTGTTTGTCAACCGCCCCCAAGACATTTTGTGCCACGTTATTATCCGGCGCTATGGGCACACCATAAATTTCTGACACGATACCGGTGTGATATAAACTCATCGTTTTACCGTAATGAAAACCAACCTTCGCTCCCCTAAAAGGTAAATAAAATAACGTGCCGAGTAAAATTACCACTACCAGGTGGGAAACAACCCTTACAACTATGTTCTTATTGATATGACCCGCCAGCACATCCAAAAACCATAGCGGGACTATAAAAAGCCTGATTATAAAAACTATAAATTTTTGAAAAATAGTGTATGTCACAAAAAACCGGGCAGTAATTAACCTAGATCTAATTTTATTGATAATTCGTCCAAAAGCTCATCATCAACTGCACTTGGTGCATCCATCACAGCCGTCTTCCCACTTGAGGTCATGGGAAAAGCCACCGTTTCTTTTAGCGATTCTTCACCAGCCAGAACCATCACTAGTCGGTCCAAACCCAAGGCAATACCACCATGAGGCGGTGCCCCCAACTCAAACGCTCTTAACATATGCCCAATACCGGCTTCGATCTCCTCATCAGAATAACCCATGATCTTGTAGGTTGCTTTAAGGATCTCCGGTTTGTGGGCTCGAATACTCCCGCCGCCAACCTCATAACCGTTACAAACCAGATCATATTGCAAAGTGATAATGTCCTCAATATGCTCACCCTGAAGGTGCCACTCCAGGTGTTTAGGCTCCGGCATACTAAAAGGGTTATGGGTAAAAGTCCAACCGCTTCTACTATCCTCCATTTCAGCTTTATCGTCCTTATTAACTTGCTTGAAAAACGGAAAGTTGATTACCCAGGCAAAAGCCAACACACCTTCCTTTTTTTCTTCATCACTTCTAAGGTCGAACTTATCCGCCCCATATTTTTTAACTGCCTCTTTGTAGTCTATAACCGGAAATTGGTCATCTTTTAACTTACCCCCGACATCTGCCACCGCCTCTTTTACAACCCCCTCAACCGTCTCCATAACATCTTGCATTTCCACAAAGCTCATCTCCAAATCAAGTTGAGTGTGCTCATATCCTCTGTCAGCCCTCAAATCCTCATCGCGGATACATCTGGCAAACTGGAAATACTTTTCTACACCGGCCACCATTAACAGTTGCTTATACTGTTGCGGGCTTTGGGGTAGCGCATAAAAATTTCCGGGGTGATGCCTGGAAGGCACGATGAAATCACGGGCACCCTCTTTGGTAGATTTTGTCAAAATTGGTGTTTCTACTTCCGTGAATTCTCTCTTTTTTAGAGCGCTTCTTAGCGCATATGCTAAATTCGACCTAAGTTTCAGATTCTTAGTCAAGCGCGCTCGTCTTAAATCCAAATAGCGGTACTTCAACCTTGATTCCTCGTTAATATCTCTACCGTCTGTGTCTATAGGAATAGGTAATTCAGTACACTCATTAAGTACCTCGTAACTTTCGACCTCAATTTCGATACTGCCTAAAGGCAAATCAGCGTTGACCATGTTGTCCGGTCTCTTTTTAACCGTGCCCACAATCTCCAGCACATCTTCGGTTCCGAGCTCGCCCATTTTCCCCACCCCCACACACTGCACAATACCGGAAACATCCCTCAGATCTATAAAAGTAATCTTGCCATGGTCTCTTTTAGTGTCGACCCAACCCATCAACGTCACTTTTTCACCAATATTTTCGATTGTATTTTTGACCATTAATCTTTTCATACTTAATTATTGTACATTAAAATTACTACTCTATTGTTGTACAATAAATCTAATGGATGGTAAATACATAAAAACTGCTTTTAAAGCTTTTCTTGTTCTGGTCGTGGCGGGATTCATTGTCCAAGCCATTTCTTTGGGCATTTACTATTATAATAGGAAGAATTTTTCCGAAAAAGACCACATAGTAAGCGAGAAAGCGCGCTGTGAAAGGGTTTTAGAAGGAAAAGAAGGGGATTTGACCGATTATTCCTATTGTAAAGGGTTTTTGAGGTGGCTTAATGTGAACACATCGTTTAACGATTAACTGCTCCGCGCCTAATTCTTATCCGTCTCAATAAAATAACTTAACAAAGACCCGATCATGGCTAAAGAAAATAGCAGCCTCCAGTCTTGAGTAAACTGCAAAGCTATGAGAGATACGGTGGCGGTGAGAATGATACCGACGTGGGTGGACAATTCTCTAAAAATAATGAAGTCGGAACCGTCTATTTTTCTAGCCTTTTGATACGATAATGCCATTTCCGGAAGAGTGTAAGTTCCCATGATCAGTCTATCCGATATATCCAACGCATAAAACAGAAACGCGTTACTAAAAATCATTCTCGGTATGTATAACAGAGAGTTTAGGAAAGCTCCTATACCATGTACTACTTTAGTACCGTGTTTATCAATAAATCTCCCAATAATAAGCACGGTAGCCGACGAAACCAAAAACGAAAATGAATTCAGAAAACCAATTTTTACAAAGTTATCCAGTATTAAAAACAGCAGAATCGGCCAAAATATACTATAAATAATGTTGTCCATACTTGAACCGATATAGGCAAGGTTGAGCTTCAGGTACTTTGGGTTAAGAAGATATTTCTCAATCACGTTTACCACATTATGCTTTCTGTGCTCCCATTCATGAATGATAAGCGCAATAGGTAAAGACGCCACGACGAGCAGTAAAATGCTGGACATAAATAATGCGTTGAAGCCATAATTTAAAATGATCAAACCGCCAATGGCCGGACCAATGCCGGAAATTATTCTAATGAGGAAAAATCTCATACTGGTTCTTTTACCGAATTGCTGTTTCTTGTTACCTGATTTTCGAACAAAAAATATATGATAAGGAATCCAATACAAAGTGACTTTAAATCCGGCTAAAACCCCTGCCAACAAAATCAGAAACAAATTTCCTTTGGCTAGAAACCATAACAATATTTCTGCAATTAAAAATACAAAACTTATCACCATCGATAACTGAAAATGGATCTTTGAGAAAATAAGATTTCCCAAAAACATGATGGCTACCCAAGTAAAAACTGACCTTAATAAAAAATAACTTAGTATCCACGACAAACCGTTTATGACCGGGTCATGGTGAAAGAGCATGTAGTTCCCGGAGATAGTAAAAATATAGATCGGTAAAAATATCCCGACCAGAGAAACGGCCAGTGCCCTAATGGTGTGGGTCAAATACAAAGCTGTGTATTCACTGATTTTAATTTTTTCTCTATGTATATGAAAGTCTAAATTAAAATTCAGTTTGGAGCTAAAATCCATGGGCATATGTTAATTCTAACAAAAAGTAACCTTTTAAATTTCCGATCTCTTGAGATCCTTAAGCACCATATCGATTCCAACTTTGCCGTTAAATTCATTTCTTTTTAAAGTGTAGGCCACATCCACGGTATCGCCAGTGGAAAATTCTTCATCAGTGTAATCTTTGTAATTAAAAAATATAGCCTTGATTAATTTGTCCCCGTCTAAAAGCCTTAGGTTAAGGTGACTTTGATCTCGTCCTACCAAGTTCGCACCGGCCAAACTTACTTTATACGAAGCAAAGGTCGGTTCCCGGTTTCCCATACCATAAGGTCTAAGTTGGTCAAGCTCGCTCATTAAATTTTCGTCGATGATTGATATGGGGATACCCAGATCAATGGGCAATCTTTTTAAAAGCATTTCGTCACTAATGTGGCTTTTGGAAAAATCTTCTAAGAACTTACTGAGCTTGCTTATGTCCTTTTTTCTGATACTAAAACCGGCGGCCATGGGATGACCACCCAAACTTGTAAAAAGATCTTCAACTTCTCGCAAAACTTCAATAATATTAATGCCCTTGATCGACCTGACGGAACCCTTGCACACATCTTCTGACGTGCTTATAACCACCGCCGGCCGGTAATACTTTTTGGCTAACTTAGATGCCACCAAGCCAATAATACCTTCGTGATAGTCATCGTTTTGGGAAAGGATTATTTTTGGCATTTTTTCCGGACTTAGTTGTTCGACCATTTCATACATCTCAATTGTCTTATCTTGACGCTGAGAGTTTATTTGATTTAATTTCCAAGCCATCTTTTGCGATTCTTCAGGGCTATTCTCCAATAGCAAATCTAAAGCAAGCTTGGGGTCTTCCACACGCCCGCTGGCATTAAGCCTGGGGCCTACTATCCATCCTAGATCTCCAGTGGTGACCTCAACCGCTTCCTTGCCCGCCACCTCCAATAAGCTCTTTATGCCTAAAGGCGGATTGGTATTAATAATCTCCAAACCTTTTTTAACAATGGTCCTGTTAAAACCCAAAACCGGCTGTAAATCGGTAATGGTGGCCAAACAACTAAACGCGATCAGATCAGTGTTTTTTAACCCCAAAGTTGTAGCCAATAAATACGATATCGTGGCGCCCACCACTTGGTCGTACCACACGATCACATCCGCCGCGGGGAGCGTATCGGGTTTCTGGTGATGATCAGTAATAATAACCTTATGCCCCGCCTTGGAGATGAGCTTTATTTCTTCCACAGCTGTGATACCACTGTCAACGGTTATGAACAGGGCGCTTCCGGAATTTCCGGGGGATTTTTCGTTGGAGGAATGCCGGCCCCGCC
>CAZHRD010000010.1:0-11447 GCA_964533985.1 uncultured Candidatus Saccharibacteria bacterium
GTTTGGCTTTTTGAGGTTTATTTTGTTTGAGAGCACCAACTAATTCGTCAAAATTTTCAGTCAGTTTTTTATCATCGAAACTCATTTTACCTAAAATAGTGTGAATGATAGGGCTATTTTGCTCAGTTTTTATGTCGATTTTGCCCTTTTTAATCTGTTGGACGGCCTTTTCAACATCATCGGTGACAGTACCGGTTTTGGGGTTGGGCATGGCGCCTGCCGGTCCTAGTACCTTTCCCAATTTGGCTAGTTTGGCCATTTGGGCCGGTTCGGTCACAATCACGTCAAAATCTTTTCCCGGCTGCAGTTCGCCCTTTTCTATTTTGGCCAGGTCACTATCGCTTAGTTCCAGATCTGCGCTAGGTACCTTTTTAGATGACACCACGGCCACTTTTTTATCTTTGCCGGTGCCGTGGGGAAGGGTAGTCGAGAATCGGACCATTTGATCTTGTTTTTGGGGGTCAATGTCCAGATTAATATGAATCTCAAGGGTTTGATCGAACTTGGTTTTTCTGCCCCGTCTAATCTCTTCCAAAGCCTCTTTAAATGTGTATGTCCTATCCTGTTGCATATTATTTTTCAATCTCCACGCCCATAGAACGCGCTGTGCCGGCCACAACCCGCAGGGCCTCTTCTTCGTTGTTTGTGTTAAGGTCAGGCATTTTAATTTTAGCGATTTCCAAGGCCTGTGCTTTTGTAAGTTTGCCAACTTTATCTTTATTAGGCACAGCCGAACCCTTACTAAGTTTGAGCGCTTTTTTGATGAGCTCGGATGTAATGGGGGTTTTAGTAATGAATTTAAAACTTCTGTCTTCGAACACAGTCAAGACTACGGGAATAATATCATCGCCCATTTTGGCGGTTCTAGCATTGAACTCCTTACAAAAGTCCATTAAAGGTACACCGTGCTGGCCTAAAGCCGGACCAACCGGAGGCGCAGGTGTAGCTTTACCGGCGGGAACATTGAGTTTTACGAGCGCTTTTATCTTTTTTTGTTTCTTAACTTGAGCCATATGAATATTTTATAAACTTTGAACTTGCACGAAATCCAATTCTACAGGAGTTTCTTTGCCGAAGAAAGAAATGAGGACTTTAACTTTGCCTTGGTCTTCGTTGACGTCGTCCACTTTGCCCAAAAAGTCTCTGAAAGGACCTTCCATAATCTTTACGCTGTCTCCAACTGAGTATTTAGCCTCAAACTTAGGTGCCTCCATTTTAGTGAACTTCATCAAGGTTTTAACTTCTTGTTTGGGAAGTGGGGTAGGCGTAGAGCCCATGCCCACAAAACCGGTCACACCTCTGGTTGACCTAACCAGTAGCCAGGCATCGTCGCTCATAGTCATGAGAACAATGACATAGCCCGGAAATAACCTTTCATCGACAGATCTCTTTTTGCCTTCGCTGATAACGATTTTCTGCTGATGGGGGATAAAAACCTTGAAAATCCTATCTGAAAAGCCGTTGGCGTTAGCTCTTTGTTTAAGGTTAACCGCCACTTTTTTCTCATGTCCGGCGTAGGTATGAACCACATACCATTTGGCTTCCTCGGGGACGTCGTTGTTGATGATCACAATGCCCTCGTCGTCTTGCATAGGTGTTTCTTCCACCGGTTCTTTTACCGCTTCTTCAGCTTGTATTTGGGGTTCCTCTACCACTTCCTCTTGTATCTCTTCGATTTTTGTCTCTTCCACTGCTTCCTCTTCTACCACTTCTTCTTCTACTACTTCCTCTTGAGAATCTTCAATTACTTCGTCTTCGATTATATCTAGATTGTCTGTATTATCGGTCATTTTATGATTAACTGGGCTAGCCCCTCTTTTAGTAAGAGGTCAACTAACCAAACAAATAACGCAACGCCTAAACTAACACCTATTACATAAGCCGTCAAGCGAATAGACTCCTTTTTTGAAGGCCAGCTTACCTTCCTGAACTCAGCATATGATTCAAGAATGAACTTCTTTAACTTTTCCCACGTTTCCAACAACTTTTTCACTTGGTGATTGTAGCATTTTCCCCTTTATGGTTAAAGTTTTGCTTGGAGTGATATAATCCTTGCATGCTTATTAACCTGCTTTTTGAACAACCCGCCGTGTTTATTTTGGTAGTAGCGGCGCTGATTATTTCCATATCGATCCATGAATTCGCTCATGCTAAGGTGGCGGATATTTTAGGTGATGATACAGCCCGCATATTAGGCCGTGTGACCTTGGATCCGAGAGCGCATCTTGACCCCGTAGGCTCGGTTTTGCTGCTTTTAGCGGGGTTTGGGTGGGGTAAACCGGTACCTTTTAATCCCATCAATTTGAAAAACCCTAAAAGGGACTCGTCTCTGATAGCTCTAGCCGGTCCTATGTCCAATTTCCTGCTGGCTGGTGTTTTGGCGGTTTTGGTCCGATTTACAGGTATTAATAGTATTTTGGGAAGTTTTTTATACTTTACGGTTTTTTATAATTTGGTGCTGGGGGTATTTAATCTTATCCCGGTGCATCCCCTTGACGGTTTTAAGATTGTGGCTGGACTATTACCACCAACCCTGCATATACAATGGATGCAGATGGCTCAATACGGTATTTTTATCCTTCTAATTTTATTAGTAACTAATGCCACAAGTGTTGTCATAACACCGATAATCAATCTCTTTATGAAGCTATACGGATTGTAGTATGGTGTTTTTGCCTTATATTAGACCATAAAATTTTCTAATCAACATTGTAAAGATTTATCACTTTGCTTGACCATAGATACCTCGGTGCTAAAATTAATATGTACTCCTGATGGGCACGTTTACATTGATATATAGTAAATACTCCAACCAAACAAAAGGGAACCTGCGTTAGAAACTAGGTATGTACAAGGTACCCACCTTAACCTAAACGGGTTTTTTACTTATCAATGGTCCGACTCATCGGGGTCGCAATTATTCTCTGGGAAAGCCAGAGGAAAGGAAATACATTTTTATGTTTTCCCATAACTAGAGCCTCATGCAAATGCATGAGGCTCTTTGTTATAATAAATGTATGATTACTCTCATTCTGTCCACGGCTGCCATAGTCCTATTTTTCATGACCTTTGTATTTTTTATAGCCCAGATCCTAAAAGATAATAGTATTGTCGATATAGCTTGGGGGCTGGGGTTTGTGATCATTGCTTTGTACACGCTAGGGGTTTCTCATGTTCTTTTCCCAAGACAGATCCTGGTGACTCTTTTAGTTTTGATCTGGGGAGTACGGTTATCAACGCATATATTTGTCAGGAAAAAGGGGAGAGGTGAGGATTTTAGGTACCGGGACTTAAGAATGAAATGGAAGAAGAACGCCGCTTTGAAAGCCTACATTTCTGTTTTTCTATTGCAAAGCGTTCTTATGCTGATCATAGCCCTTCCCATAATTTTCGTAAATCACTTTAACGGCTTATTAGGCAATGATCTGACCTCTCTGGACAACATTGGGTTAGTGATATGGTCATTCGGTTTTGTGTTCGAAGTCTTGGCCGACTTTCAGCTGGGCCGATTTAGAAAAGATGCCAGAAATAAAGGCAAAATAATGACCGGAGGCTTGTGGAAGTATAGCCGCCACCCCAATTATTTTGGCGAAGTTTTAATGTGGTGGGGAATATTTGTCATTGCGGTGGCCTCACCGCAAGGATTCTACACTTTGGTAAGCCCGCTTGTGATCACTAACTTAATTTTATTTTTTTCCGGCATACCGCTGCTTGAGAAAAAGTATAAAAATAACCCTGATTTTCAGAAATACGCCAAAAAAACCCCCGTTTTTGTACCGAATTTCTTTAAAAAGTAACCCGTTATGATGCGAAATAACAAACTATTGGTAACAAATATGGTTCGTTCGGGTACGCTGACGTCCCCAAACATTATTCGCGCCTTTGAAATGGTAGATAGGAGAGATTTTGTGAAGCCTGAATATCTGGACAAGACCTATGATGATACACCACTTCCCATTGGTTACGGTCAGACCATTTCCCAGCCCACAACTGTAGCTTTTATGTTGGAACGACTTCAACCCGTGAGAAATGAACACGTGCTGGACGTAGGTTCCGGTTCGGGTTGGACTACAGCCCTGCTTTCTTTTTTGGTGGGATCGGGCGGTAAAGTGATTGGCGTAGAAAGGATAAGCGAGTTGGTCAAGTTCGGTACAGTGAATGTGAGAAAGTATAGTTATTCCGCCGTGGAGATGATCGAGGTTGAAAAAGACTTTGGGTACGAACAGGGAGGGCCGTACGACAAGATTTTGGTGTCAGCCGCCGCTCAAGAGGTGCCTAAGGTCTTGATCGATCAATTAAAAATAGGAGGAGTCATGGTCCTGCCCGTAAAAAGCTCAATTTATAAAGTCACAAAAACAGGTGAGGGAGAATTTGAATTCGACGAATTTTACGGTTTTTCTTTTGTACCTTTAGTCAGAGATACCCTTGAAGATAGTGGGGAAGAGTCGGACCAGCTTATTTAGTAGTATAATGGGTTTGCCCCCGGAAAGATGCTCCTATGAAAGATACATTTAATAAAATTCCAAAGACATACCTCATCTTTATGGGTGCGGTAGTAGTAACAGCTGTGGTATGTTGCAGCTTCCTTTATTACAAAGGGAATTTGTCTAGCAAGATTGTTACAAAAGAATCTGTTACTCCTCCTCCCGCTCCCGCGGAAGAAAAAGTTGAGCAGAAGTTTGTCGATTATAGTCAATTTGGTGTGGTTTTTATTGAGGTGGATTCGCCGTCTTACGCGCAAAGTAATTTTGATGTGAATCCAAACACCCCCATTACTGTCTATCTTAACCGGGAAGTTGATCCTCAGGAAGTGGCCGATAAATTTAGCCTGATAAATAAAAATACGGGTGAAGCGATAAATACGCAAGTAACCTCTCAAACGAGAGCTCCCGAGGATAAGCAAGATTCATATACATGGAAATGGCAGGAAGTGTGGCAGCAAAAACTCATATTTACGCCCAACCTAGAACTCGCGCCCATCACAAGATATAGCGCCGAAATACAAGCCGGTTACCCTGATCTAGCAGGGCAAGATATAGCCAAAGACAGCTTTCAATTTGAATTTATGACAGCTGACATTCCCGGCATCTTAAGTACAAATCTTGATAACGACGGCGGTATTTTAAGAAGCAACGACCCCATTAAAATATTTTTTAGATCTCCCATGGACACCATGGATCTGGAAAAGAGCATGACCGTGACGCCTTTGCCGGGAAATCTACTGTTAAGCAATAATGATAAGGTGCTTGTGATAGAAAACACATTTGAGGTTGGGGGCACATATACACTATCGATACCTTATGATACTAAGGATATCTACGGCAGGAATTTGGGTGAGAACGTTGAGTATGTGTTTACGGTTCAGTAGAAGATAAGCTCCGCTTGTAGAACTCTATGCACTTAAAGCTCGATACTTTCGTTTTCAGTAATATCTTTTCCGGCGATAATAATAATATCAACAGCGGGGTAGTCTACATCCTCAGGTTTTTCTTCTATCTTGGCTGAGAGAATGGTTTGCAGTTCGTTAACGGTTTCAATATATTTTCCGCTCACATCAATGATAATAGTTTCGTCGTAAATATCCTCGGCGTTTGAAATGATATCGACAAAAACTTTGTCCACACCCAATATACCTTCAATATAGTAAGCCACGTCGGTTGCTAAACCCTCCACATAAAGTGTACCGTTGTAGATGGCAATTTTAGCCGGTTCCTGCGGTGCCTGTGGCTCCTCTTTTGCTGTTTCTTCTGTGTTTTCGCCTAGGACATTGTTTGAGGGGGTCGATTCTTTGGTGTCGGCTCGTTGTCCCACGCCTTCCAGGTCATTAATACTGACCGGAGCTGATTCTATGATCTTTTTGATGCTGGGTCGATACAAGATGGCCCGTTGAGTGACAGGATAAATAATAACTTTGTCGCCATTCTCAGCTCTTATAAAGAACTTCTGATTGTGTAGATTGGCTGCATTGGTGATGGTGGCGATAGTGGGCTCTTCGCCCTCAGGAAGGAGCACAAGCTTGTTAAGGGCTTTTAAAAGATCCTCCCGTTCTTTAAGGACAACCACATCGGAATTGTCTTTATATTCCGAAAGTTCTTTTTGGGTGGTGTAATAATCGTAGCCAAAGTAGCCTGCCAACAGCACCGTTATTACAACGCCGGCCGCCATGGCACGTTTCTTTAGGGCAGTTTGCGACTTAACAAGGTTTTTAAGATTAAGATTTTTCATTGTCTAAAGAGTATTTTACCAAGATACAAAACTAAATGAAAATTGAATTCATTATACGTATTTTAATAATATTTGTTGGGGCTTAGAAACTATCCAAGTAGTTTAACTCAATATCACCAATGCGAGCAAAGTATCCGCTGGCGGAACCCAATCTTAGGTAAATGACGGCTGTTTCACCGGCGGCATTCCAAAGATCAAGATCAGAGCTACTAAAACTGGCGGAAGTCCATGATGTTGAGGTATTGGTAAGATCCGAAGCATCCACCGTGCCGCTTCCTTCCAGGTAGACTCTTATATCAACACTACTGTTGGTGGAGGTGGCACTTTCCGTGATGTAGTTAACCACCAGGGCGTTAGAAGTTGTCCAAGCGGAAAAATCCTCAGGTAGAGTAACTCTTACCGCTACCGTATAGAAGTGCTGTCCGGAAGCGCCTCTTTCCCATGAGTAGTAGGATCGAATATTTGAGGCGGGGACGGTTTCGGCATCAGACGTCATAGTGCCTGTCAGACTAGTGTCCGTGCCAGCTCCGTAGAAGGGAGTTAAAACCGCCCCCGGATATTCAGGCGAGAGGGTAATTTTTTTCGTAGGTCTAGCTGTGCCTGTATAACTAGGACCCGTATCCAGATCGAAACTGAAAGCATTAGATCCGTCAGACATCCCAAACGAGCTAGCTGTTGCATTAACAGTGAATGAATCGGTGCCGTCACTTATAGTGAGAGTTTCACCGGAATTTATAGCTATCGTGGGGGTGGTGGCAGACCACGTCCAGTCTCCCGAAGAAGTTAGGGTTGAGATTCCTTCCACAGCTCCGGCTGAAGATATTGACCAGTTTGAACCTGAGGCCAATGAAAGAGCTGTAGCGGCATCTGTGTTACCTAAAGAGATGGAAGAGGTGCCCTCGTCTAGAAGGAACCAGTTATTCGTTCCATCCCAAATTCTAAAATCTCCGGTATCAGTGCCTTCTCCTATCTCAAAATCAATGTTGGCTGATACAGCGTCAAAGCTTAGTGCTCCCTCCGTGCTGGTGACGCTGATCGAATTTCCGCCTTCATATGAATCTTGAAGTGTAGCCACAGCAGTTAAAGCAATCCAACCGCTGTTACTTCGATAGTACATGTCTGTACCATCAGCATATACATCTCCCTCATTGGGCGATGAAGGTGCCGTGCCGGATCTTATTCTGGCTGAGGCAGAGCCCGAATCAGAAGCGGGGAGATCTATATATGCCGTTGGTCCAGTTGTGCCTATACCGAGGCTGCCCTCTATGTATGCATCGCCGGCCACGCTGAACAGGACGGGAATCAAAGCATCATAGTCATACCCGATACCAACGCTGTTATCCTTTATGAGTAAAGGCGCAGGGCTGGATGCGTTATCTATGGTGAAGATCATATAGCCTCCGTCGGCTACGTTCCACCAGATCTCTTGGCCATCATTTCTGGTTTGCATGGCATAGTTGGTGCTGTCCGGTATAACTCCCCCTGCCCATAGATTGGAGTAGCTGGAATTATTCGGATCAATCCCAAAAAAGTAGTTATTGGTACCATTGGTAGCAATGGTTAAGAATCCGGAACCATCGGTAGAAAGGTCAGTATAGTTATTTGCGTCATAGCTTAATCTGAGCTGTCCTGACGAATCAACTATGTCTATTCTAGCCCCGGGGTTAGTTGTACCTATGCCTAGAAGAGCGTTCATGATGGCAATTTTGTCATTTGTATCATTGTAGAACTCAAATCTGGCAGCGTTTGAATCTAAGCCCAGCCAGCTTTGATCTCCAAGAGTGACATTACCGACCACCTCTAAGGCTGAGTTAGGGTCGGTGGTCCCTATTCCTACGTAGCCATCACTCTTACGTACGAACAGGTCGTTGGTATTGATAGATAAGTCTCCTGCTAGTGTAAATTCAGTACTGGCTCCATCGAAAACTAGTGCCTCGTCGGAAATGGTTATATTTCCGTCGATTTCGATGCTGCCGTTGACGTCTATGGTGCCGTCGATGCCTAGGGTGTAGCCGACGTCCAGAGTGTCATCTGTGTCTGATCTGAGAAATGACGTAGAGTCTATGTCGTCTAGTGTATCTGCAGAATCAGCACTCTTAGCGTTGAAAGAGTAGGGGACTGCAGTAAGTTCTCGTCTTGGATCAAAGGTTTCTCCTTCAGCAAAGTCACCGTTACCGTTGGGATCGAACTCCACCTCAATATAAAGCTGCCCTGAGGTAAAGTCGGGCCCTCCGTTTTGATTGCAAGAGGAAAAGGTACCGCCGCAATTTAATACTAGGGTAAAAATTCCATTTGTATCATAAAGTTCAATGTCTGACTTAGTTTCCTGCCAGACTAAGGTACCGCCGGAAACGGCGGTATATAAGCTTATTCTAAGATCACAACTGTCAGCCCCGCCTGTAGAAATACAAGAGGCATCACTGTTGGTGATGTTGGTGCCATCTTCGTTTACTATTTTTCCTTGGTATGTGAAAGCTTCGTTAATACTTGCAATAGCACTGTGTGTCAACAGTGTACTCAAAAACGCGATTGTTATTGTCGCAACAAAGTATGTGTAGGCTTTTTGGGCCTCAGACTTTATCATAAGGGCAGCTTTTTTCGTTTCGTTACTATAATAGTATCGAATAATGGTTAAAAAGGCAATATTTTATGAGTTGTTGTTATAGTAATATGAACAGGCAATATGAGTACATAATATGTACTAATTACCACAAATATATTGAAAAATTGATAGAACGAAGATTAGTAAACGCCTCTATGTTTGAAAAGACGTTTAGAAAGCTTAACCGTGATTTTCTTTAAAAAACTGACCAAGTTAATAGAGAGCCAGACTCCGGTGAAGGTAGAAATGAAAATTCCTCCCCAAACAAAAGCATCGTAGCTATAAGTGAGATATACATCCTGGCTATAAACAGTTGGTACATCTGTTTCAAAGAGCAGCTCCTTAGAACCGTATTTTGGTTTGCTTATTTTGATAAGGTAGTTACCGGGTTTAAGCGGTAGCAAGTAAGTCCCTTTAGCATCAGTGTACTGAGGGTTATTGAAGGTAATCATTTGGTTTTCTTGAGAAGGTATATCGGCTTGGAAGAGTTGCATTTCTCCTGAGAGTTCGTTGTATTCGAACACTTCAATTTTTGCTCCTTCAACGGGAGCACTTTCAAAATATTTATTGTCAGCGTACACGGAATTGAATGTGCCGTCGATTCTGCTAATGATGGCGCCCCTTTGCCTGACTTCAACAAATTTGCTCACGACAACCGTCTTGTCCACTTTTAGATCGAGAGTAATGTCCAACCTATAAATACCGGGTTTTTTGGGAGAGAGTAGCTTGATTTTTATGTAGTCCTCTTGGGTTGTAAATTTTTTACTATTGAATCCAACCGTAATTTGTTTGGCGTCAATTGGTTTGATGAGTTCCAAGGTGAGGTCCATGCCCTGGTATATATTAATTTTGTTGTCATTGAGGGATTTGTAGATGTCGTTAGGTTCGCTTCCAAAGAAGAGGGAGCAAGTGAGCTGGTAGTCGTCCTCGCCCTTGTTAGGATTGGATCCATTAGTTATCTCATCCCTGTCAGATAAACCCCCGTCATCCGAATCCCAATAAGACGGGTTGGTTCCGTAAGTGAATAGCTCTTCATAATCCGTAAGACCGTCAAAATCCGAATCTCTGTTAGTAGGGTTTGTAAAATATGTTCTGAGTTCATCGTAGTCGTTAATGCCATCAAAGTCGGTGTCAGGTTCTAGAGGGTTGGTGGGGTACTTATAGACTTCGTCGTAATCATTCAAACCGTCTCCGTCAGTATCGACGCTTTGTCTGTTCGTACCAAGCTCATCTTCTTTTAAATTGCTTAGACCGTCACCGTCGCTATCTCCTCTATAATCAAAAGGTGGCTCTGGATCTTCGCTAATGCAGCTACTTTTTCTGAAATCATCACTAGGGTCATCACGCGGATTGTGGCACTCCCCGATCTCTATGTTGTCCCAGACTCCACCGCCGTCCGTATCCCGCTTTAAAGGATTGGTCAGGTAGTTAAACTCAACTAGATTTGTTAGTTCGTCTCCGTCTAAATCCAGGGGGGCATCATTAGGGTCAAGAGGATCAAGACCGTATAAAAGTTCCCACCAGTTGTGCATACCGTCTTCGTCGAAATCGTAGTGAACATAAGCATCTACCGAAGTGACTTGTTTATAAATGTTAGGTAGTTGGGCGTTTACAGTTATGAGACCGGTGGCGCTAAAGAAGAGAATTATTAAAAGTACAGTTTTGAGGGTTTTCTTGGTAGTGAAACTCATCGTGAATATATTTTACATTAATGCTAATTAATGCGGTACATTAATAAACGTGGAATAGAGTACCAGTTCAGGCGTTTGTGCTAATGGTCACTGTTACTACCTGGTCATAGCTTCCTGCGATAGTCGTACCAATGATAACCGCCTTGTAGTTGATGTCGAAAGTACCGTTAGCTATTTCAGTCGTAGTGTTAGCTATGTTGTCCGATATTTGTGGCACCTCGTCATCCCCGGAATCGAAAGGAGCTTCTATGGTCATGCCCACGACGTTATCAACCGATATACCATATTCTTCTTGTGTGGTTGAAACTGTACCGTCAGCCACAGCATTAATGTCATTCCCGGAACCGTCGTCAAGATCACCATCCGCAATTATAGCCACCGTAACTCCAGACCTATTGTTAGAGTTTATGGTGTAGGTTTGGTCAGCTTCGTTTATGCTGGCGGTAGATAGTGTGCCCAACTGAATGCTGGTGGTGTCAACGCCGATATTTACAAACAAAGGAACTTGTGCGGTAACGGTGGTTGTATTGTCGTTAGTTTTTAGAGCTATACCAAAGTCAACCGGTACATCAGAAGGGTCATTGGTGCGTATAGCTAAAGATTCTTGAGCGTATGTAGTGGTAGTGTATGTTGAGAGGGCGTCGTCCATGGGTATAGTAACGCTTAAGCTGGCGTCTAGAGTGCCATCTACTAGTGCAATGGTTATAGTGTTATCCACGGTGTTATTTGTTCTTATCGGGCTTGTCTGGCCGGTAACAGAAATATTGGTTCCTGCCTGGTCTACGGCAGCTGTGCTAGGAAAGGTGAGTACTATATCTGAGCTGGCGTCGAGAGCAGTGGTGTTAGTGAAAGTTACGGTCGTAATGCCGGGCTCGGCTGATTGTGTCCATGTGCCATCAGCCAAATGAGCCGCCTTCACGGCTTTGTTT
>CAZHRD010000011.1:0-10934 GCA_964533985.1 uncultured Candidatus Saccharibacteria bacterium
TACAGGAGATGAGTTTTCTAAACTTTCAGGCAGCGAGCAGATTGAAACGGCCAAAAGAATCCACGTTTTTGCCAGGATGTCGCCGGAGCAAAAATATAACCTTATTAAATTATTACAAGAAGAAAATGAAGTCGGATTTTTAGGAGAAGGTATTAACGATGGCCCGGCGCTTAAAGCCGCCGGGGTTTCTATTGTGGTTGATAATGCTTCGGACGTTTCAAGAGAGGTGGCCGATATTATTCTATTAAAGCACGACCTAAAAGTAATTATTGATGGTATCGAGATTGGTAGGCAAACCTTTGTTAATGTGACAAATTATGTGAAGGCCACGCTGGCATCAAATTTTGGCAATTTTTATGCCATGGTTTTTGCCACCTTAGCCATAGACTATTTGCCGATGCTACCGGTTCAAATACTGTTAGTGAATCTATTATCGGATTTTCCTATGATCTCAATCGCCACCGATAATGTGGATCGGAAAGATATTCATAACCCAAAAAATTACGCCATGAAAGAGTTATTAATTTATGCCACTATTCTTGGTTTGGTAAGTTCAGCTTTTGACTTTATCATGTTTGGAATTTTTAAAAATTACGGGGAAAGTTCGCTCCAAACTTACTGGTTCATTGGAAGCATTTTAACAGAGCTGTTGCTGATCTACTCCATCAGAACAAAGGGCTGGTTTTTCAAAGTTAAGAATCTGCCATCAAAGACAATATTCTTTTTAACCATTGTGGCAGGTATTGCGACAGTACTGATTCCTTTTACTACCCTCGGGGTTGAGATGTTTAAATTCATTGTTCCCGCCACAGATAAATTGACGATAGTGTTTATTATTGTAATCGCCTATATGTTTTGTACCGAAATTACAAAAAGGCTCTACTTTAAGTTTTCTAAAGAAAAGCAGACAAATTTAAGCTTATAAAGTAGTGTAAAATTAATACAGTTATGAACTGGATGCTCTATGCCCTACTCTCAGCCGTGTTTGCGGCCGCTACCGCTATATTAGCCAAAATCGGTGTAAAGGATGTAAATTCTAACTTAGCCACAGCTATTAGAACCATAGTTATATTCTTGTTTGCTTGGGGTATAGTGTTCGTGCAGGGTGCACAGAAAGATATAGGTTCGATTTCCAGAACGTCGCTCATATTTTTAATTTTATCAGGATTTGCTACCGGTTTGTCATGGATCTTTTACTTTAAAGCTTTACAGATGGGGGAAGCGTCAAAAGTTGTGCCCATAGATAAACTTAGCCTTGTGTTTACGGTTATATTGGCAGCAGTTGTGCTTAAAGAAAGCGTGAGCCTTAAAGCGGTGGCTGGCATTGTTTTAATGGTCATCGGGTCGATACTGGCCGTTTTTTAAGAGATTTTTAGGGTTATAATTGTCGTATGAACATAATTTGTACAAACTGCCAAAAGGAACTGGACGAAAGCGCCAAGTTTTGTCCATTTTGCGGACAAAGAGTTGAAGTAATAAATACTGTTTTTTCTTCAGGTAAGAAATTTAGGATCTACTTAGCCAGCTTTTTTCTAACTCCACTTGGACTATTTTGGTTTTTTAAGTATTTTAGAAATGATGAGCCGGAAAATAGAAAGGTGGCTTATGCATGTCTCATTCTTACAATCGTACCGTTGGTCCTTTCCTACATAGTCATAAATAAATATATCAACGTTATGTCAGGAACTATCGGCGTTTATAAAAACAGCATGGACGTATATTCTCAAATGGGTTTTTAGTACTAATCGCTTTTTGTAAACTCTTTATCAGGCAAACTACCGTCAAAATATATTGAACCATTCTCAAATCTAGCTTCTTTTACATAAAATCCGGGAATGCTTTTAGCCACGGTGGCGCCCAGTTGGTCTATTTGGTCTTGATATTTGTCGATTAGGCCTTTAGGTATGGGAAATCTACCTACTTCAAAATTGGTTAAGGTGGCGTCGAAAGTGTTATTGGAAGCGGTTCCAAAGCCTTTAGCGTAAAAAGTGACATCCGCTAGCGGTATATTGGCTTTTTCAAGGGCTTTCTTGTAGTCGCTTTGCGAGATATTAAGCGCGTTGAGCAGTCCATCTACCTTGGTAAGTTTTAAAATACCCGATATCTCGCATGTATTGTCATCGTTTATTCTTACCTGCAGGTCGCCTAGGGGGTAGTCAGCCCAATTCCTATTATAAGCGTGCGCTGTGAGCTCATCATCCGAGAAATTGGCTTTTACGTCGTGGCTGCCCTCGTACTTAAGACTTACAGTAGACGACTTAGATAGCTCTTTCATTTCCACTTTTGATTTAGCCAAACCGGACTCGTACTTCTCTTCGGAGACGGCCATGCCAAGGTCACGTGGTTTGTTCGTACCCATAAGTGCTGAAAGTCTGGGGATAAAACCTAAATAACCTAAGGCTAGCACGCCGGCTATGGCCAGGGTGACGATGATGGCTAAGAGTGTTTTAAGCATAATACAAAATATTATAGCATTGTAAGAATTGTGATTTCTATATTAAATGCCTTTTACAGATATTAGTTTTTCTTTAAGGTTTTGGAGTGTGTCGTTGTTTTCAATAACAACATCTGCCATATCCAAACAAGCCTGAACTTGTTGTCCGTGCTTGTCTTCTCCCACTCCCCTATCTCTTTTTTCAAGAATATCGAATTCTTTTCTTGTCTTTGGATCTGACAACCCTCCCCTTAGCTGGCTCAGCCTAAATCTGGTATCAGCGCTTGCAGTTATCCCAATTAAAGTAAAATCATCAAGGTTTTGTTGTAAATAATGTATTTCTCCGGGGTTTCTAATGCCATCAACTACTGCCAGTTTAACTTCCTGGTCAATAATTTTATTAACAAGCCTCTCAGACAGAATGTGATTACCATAAGTTTTTCTTAATTCATTACCCACGTCCTGTAAGTTTTCGCGGGTTTCTTTCATACCGCGACTTTTTAGTTCGTCCCTAATAATGTCAGAGTACACAAAACATATATAACCCTTCTTTTTAAGAAGTTTAACTACGGTTCCTTTACCGCTACACATGGGTCCAGTGAGTCCTATTACTTTAGCCATGAAACAATTTTAACAGGTGAGTAGGTAAAAAGGTGGAGATTACCTCGCATGCTAACCTTCTCTTAAACAAGACATTGACAAGTACTACATATGTGTGTAGTGTTTGTAGTATGACAACACTTAATAGAAAGCAAAGAATAACCATTTTTATCGATCCTTCTATTGCCAAACATGCAAAAGCTGAGGCAGTAGTTGAAGAAACTACCTTAACAGAACTTATAGAAAAAGCTTTACTCAGCTACTTACCAAAAGAAACCATAATTAAGAAGGCTGTTATAAAAGAGTAAATTGATCGGTAATCTTAAAACCGGCCATTTCTTATAGATAATTAATGTTTATAAATTTGTTCGTAATTTAAAGAAGGTGATAGTGAATGACAGAAACAATAAAAGAAACAGTGACTACACAAGATGATAATACAGAAACTGTATTAAATAATCCTACAGGCAGTGAAAGTAAACCGGTTATGGCTACTCAAGTTAAAACCGCAGCAACTAGTTCCCAAACGATAGAATATTTGATCTATTTTTTCTTTGGTTTTCTAGATGTGCTACTAGCATTTCGTATTATCTTTAAGTTGGCAGGAGCAGGTACAACAAGTGCTTTTGTAAGGTTTATCTATGGTGTAACCGGATTATTTATTCTTCCATTTGAAGGGATATTTAGTAGAGGTGTTGCACAAGGATTAGAAACCACTTCAATACTTGAGCCAGCCGCATTAGTAGGATTAGTTGTTTACCTTTTTCTAGCATGGGGAATCGTTAAATTAGTACATATATTCTCTGGGGAACAACAAACAGATTAAGTATTTTTTGAGAAGTTTTGTTAATTTAGGAGGTGAAAAGATATGAGCATTATTTACTGGATTGTATTCGGATTAATTGCCGGAGGTATCGCAAATTTTATTGCTCCTAGTTCTCATGGCGGGATCGTAGGGTCGATAATTTTAGGAATAATCGGTGCAGTAGTAGGTGGCTTCTTAGGACAACAGTTCTTTGGGGTGGGTGTTACGGGATTTAACTTAACATCTGTAATTGTTGCAGTAGCAGGAGCACTAGTAGTCCTGTTTGTTGCACGATTATTCTAGTTGACGCGGAGCGGGCGAAGCTCATTGGAAAAAACACACATTTTGAGCTGGTGGATATATAATTAGATAGTGAAAATTGTAAAAATACTAGCTCTAATGGGTTTGCCTTTCTTTTACTTGCTTTTTTCTTATGTAAGACTTTATCATTACATAGGGTACAACAATTTGAAAAGTCCTTATAACAATAACTATTTAACACTTGAAAACAAACAGCAACATGGAACTGCGTTATACGTTGCTTTAGGAGATAGTTTAAGCGCCGGTGTCGGCAGTACGGATCCTACTGAAACATTTACATATGTTTATGCCTCGAATCTTTCTCATATATACGGACAAGTGACTTTAATAAACTTAGCGCTGCCGGGGGGTACGACTACAGATGTGATAGATGAGCAACTACCGCAAGCTATCTATCAAAATCCTGATTATATTACGTTGTTAATTGGCATAAATGATATGCACAACAAAAGAACATTAAAGAAATTTTATGAGAATTACTCATATATTCTTAGTGAATTATTGTCGAAAACAGATGCAAAAATTACCGTACTTAACATTCCTTACCTGGGTTCAAAAAAAGTAGTTTACCCACCTTTTGGTTTCTTATTTAACTTGAGAACAAAGCAGTTTAATAAAACTATCAAAGACGTAATTAATGACATTGGAGATAAAGATAGAATTAAACTAATAGATCTTTATAACAGCACTTACGCAATTTCCAAATCAAAACCCGATTATTATTCTGCCGACGAATTTCATCCATCAGGTAAAGCCTATGTTATTTGGGGAAACTTAATTAATGAACATTAGCTACCCTGATTCATATTTTCAAACTGCTCTATTTTTAACTTTTTTATTAACTATAATAATTTTGACTGCAAAAAAAGACGCCGATCCGCATACATTGAACCATTCGCATACAAATGAGCTTAAGGGCATAGCTATATTAATGGTAATTTTTTCTCACGTAGGCTATTTTTTATTTTCAGATCATACTTTTTTATACCCGGTTTCTGTGTTTGGTGGCGTCGGAGTTAATATTTTCCTATTTTTATCAGGATTTGGTCTAACTAGTTCGGAAAATATGTCAAATAGAACAGTATTGGATTTTTATAAGAATAGACTGAAAAACATTTTTATCCCGATGTGGCTTGTGCTTATACCACTTTATATATTTGATTTTTACCTTCTTGGCAGAAGATATAGTCAAACCTCCATACTACAAAGTGTACTAGGTTTTTTCCCCAATCCTGATATTGGCACCTCGATCAACTCCCCTTTGTGGTATTTCACCTTAATATTGTTTTATTATTTGATTTTTCCGTTAGTGTTTAGAAAAAAGAAACCAATTTTATCGGCAATAGTAATATTATTTTTAGGATATTTTATGGTTAAGCTTAATTTACCGGTGGCCAAAGACCTTCTTAAGCTATATAAACTGCACTTTGTAGCGTTTCCTCTTGGTATGTTATTCGCCAGTATATTTACTAAAAATATATTAAAAATTAAAGATAAGATAGAGAAACTACAATTAGATAAGGCTGCAGGCTTCTTTTTGCGCTATCTTCTTATGCTTTTTCTTATCGTGGTGTTTTCTTATACTGCTATCCACTCAGGTATAGGTGAAAAATTATTTACTGAAGCCTATGTTAGTTTAATTACTATGGCAACATTAATATTTATCGTTCTTCTTAAAAAAGTTCAATCAAATATTTTGATCATACTCGGTGAGTATTCGTACGGAATATACTTGATACAGTGGCCGTTAATGTATCGGTACGATTTTATATATAAACACACACCGCTTTTTTTGGGAACTTTGCTTTACATCGCAGTATTTTTGATTATCGGGTATGTTTTAAATAGAATCACTAAGCTTTCTACAAAAGTTGCTTCCTAACTACTCTTTTTACATTTTTACATTCCCAAATCCTTCTGTATAATCAACCCCTGCATGAACATAAGAAACATAGCTATAATCGCGCACGTTGACCACGGGAAAACCACACTTGTTGATGGTTTGTTAAAGCAGTCTAAAACATTTCAAGCTCACGAGTCTTATATGACCCAAAATTTGATTTTAGACTCTAATGATCAGGAACGGGAACGTGGAATTACAATTTTAGCTAAAAACGCAGCTATTAGTTATGAAGATGTGAAAATAAATATTATTGATACACCGGGGCATGTTGATTTTGCCGGTGAAGTAGAACGAACTCTAAATATGGCCGATGGTGCACTTTTGTTGGTAGATGCGCAAGAAGGCCCTATGCCGCAGACTAAGTTCGTTTTAAGAAAAGCATTAGGTCTAGGATTAAAAACAATTGTAGTTATTAATAAGATAGATAAGAAAAACGCTAACGTAAAAAGAACATTGAATAAAGTTTATGACTTGTTTTTAGATCTTGTGTCTAATGAGAGCCAACTAGATTTTCCTGTGATCTATGCTGTGGGAAGAAAAGCTAAAGCATGGGACGAAATGCCTGAAGATTTTAGTATTCCGGGTGATTTGACACCTATTTTCAATAAAATTTTAAGCTATATACCTGAACCCGGAAGAGACCCTAACGGACCGTTTCAAGTGCAGGTGACCACATTGGATTGGGATTCTCATAAGGGTAAGTATGCCATTGGTCGAATAAACAGAGGCGTGGCTAAACAAGGAATGCAGGTATTGTTATTAAAAAGCGATGATACCCAAGAAGAATGTAAGATAGACAAGATTTATGTGAATCACGGTTTAGGTAGAGTTGAGGTTACAGAGGGGTTGGCTGGGGATATTGTAGCTATAACCGGCATTAAAAACGCCTCAATTGGTGACACGTTGGCTGCCGCAGACACTCCTGAATGTTTACCGGCTTTAGATATGGAAGAACCAACCCTAAGTGTTTCTATTGGTGCAAACACCTCCCCTTTTAAAGGACAAGACGGTGAGTTTGTGAATAGCCGGCAGATTAAGGCACGAATCGAAAAAGAAATACAAACAAATATAGCTATGAAGTTTGAAACTGACCCAAACGGGAAATACATTGTTTCAGGAAGAGGAGAACTGCACATTTCCGTGTTCTTAGAAACTTTAAGGCGCGAAGGTTATGAAGTTGAAGTTGGTAAGCCTCATGTCATCACAAAAGTAATTGATGGTGTTGAGATGGAGCCGGTGGAAGAAGTTACAGTTGATATTTCGCAGGAATACGCGGGTGCGGTTAAAAGTGAGCTAGGTCAAAGAAGAGGAGTTCAAATTTCACAAGAAGAATTGGGAGATGGCGGCATTCGACTGGTGTTTGAAGTAACAACAAGGAACATGATAGGTCTTTCCAGTAATTTGAGTACCTTAACTAAAGGAACAACAGTTGTAAACGCGATATTCCTACGCTATCAAACTATTTCTCCTGAAGGTGAGAAACAAAGAAAGGGCGCATTAGTTTCTTCTGATACCGGTAAGGCGGCCACATACGGTCTGCGAGTGGCACAAGACAACGGAGTTACATTCATAGGTCCGGGCGAAGTGGTCTATCCGGGTATGATCGCAGGAGTGAACAGTCGAAACAAGGATTTAATAATCAACGTGTGCAAAGGAAAAACCTTGAGTAACGTTCGCTCCCAAGGTGAAACTGCTATTGTGCTTGCCCCTCCCCAGCAAATGAGTTTAGAAAAGTGTCTTAGTTTTCTAGAAGCTGACGAACTATTGGAGATAACTCCAAAGAGCTTAAGACTCAGAAAAGCTATATTAGACCCGACAAAAAGGTATCGTGCTTCAAGGGGTTGATAAATAACAATTCAGTTTTTCCGGCTGAACATGTGGGTCTAGCACTAAATCTAGCTTATAACATGTACAAGGTTACTCTGAGTATAGTTGTTTGGGATTTACTTGTTGTAAATGATTTTAATTTGATAAGCAAAACTTATTTTTTAGGTTTAGACTCGATAAATTTGCAAAATCTGCTTTCGTCATTATCCTCATAAAGAAAAGTAAGGTTATTACTTTCAAATACTTTAAAAAATTCAAACCATGTAATTGGTACTAACTTATCTTCTAAATTATCAAATTTAATTCTAAGTAAGTCTTTTGTTCCTTTTATCTTTGCTGGAACACCTTCCCTGGCTGTTACCCACTTTTCAATTTTCATGCCGTCTTTTGTTCTTTTCATCTTTTTAAGACTACCACAAACTATAGGGTTTATAAAGCAATCAATATCTTAGTAAGGCTGCCAAAGAAGTTATTAGTGAGTGTTGAGCTGATCATCACAATAGGGGTCTCAGGATGATGTCTCTATATGCTATACTAAAGGCCATGCAACAAGACAACAACATTGGAAATATAAAAGATAAAGCAATCAAACGAAGTGAAGACAAAATCGAAAAAGAACAGGACTGGCGAAATGAACACGGTCGACCCAGTCTTGAATTTCTTCAGTCCCTAGCAAATGATGGGAGTCCACGTTCATTGGAGAAATTAAAAGCTATAGCACAAGACCTGGATGTGAGCTACAGCTCCGGTAATACCTCAGAAGAGTTAATTGATAAAATCCTTTATCAGGTCCGAACGAACCCTACTACAACGAATTAGGACATATTATTTTTAGTAATAAAACCAAGACAAGCTTATTTAAGTTAGAATCTATTGGATTTTAACTAGGAATTCACCAAGAGCCCTTAAGGACTAATCGAGAGAGAGAGAGAGAGAGACGGGTCACCAAGGGTGCTCTAATTGGCTGGTTATTAGGGTGCAAGTTCGAACTGCAATCAAAGCAAGTTAAGATTGAAGCATATTCCTTTATTTTTTCCCCTAACTATTGCATCAGCTTTTTCTATTTACTTGACATGTGTCCGAATGAGTGTATATTGCTCTCCACGTCTCTCTTCCAAAGAAATGTAACGAGTCATGATGAGGTAACTCAAAATCACTCCCTGAGGACTAACGGTAACTTCGGTTACCTGCCGTCACCTTTTGGAACTGAACACTAAGGTAAAGGAAAAATATTGCTTCACTGCAATACCATCCCTACTAGAAGCGAAAGCTCCTACTCCCTTAAGATCAGTTGTTACACCTCAAGGATAGTTTTTAGAGCCACGGAGCGCTTAGAAGAAATTCAAAGCACCCTCCTCAGAAAACTACATCTTATAACCGCAAGGTTACGATTTGATAGATCTGGACCTGGACCTGCCAAATCTGCTAAGTCCATTTGTGACAACCTAGAAAGGATAAAAACGAAAGTCGTAGGTAGTAATGAGGCAACTCGATACTATCATCTCAGAGTCAAATCTGATGAATCTAAGGACCTAAGGTAAAGGAAAAATATTGCTTCACTGCAATACCATCCCTACTAGAAGCGAAAGCTCCTACCCCCTTAACCTTATTTACGACAACCAAAAGGATAAAAAAGACAGAGGGAACAGAAGCTAGTTTCGTGAATGCGATAAACCAAGGGAACCCAGTGACTGCGCAAGCAATCATTCCCCAAAATTTATAACACAACGAGACTAGCTTTTCCTTTTTTAAATTGAAAAAAAGCTGCGGAGAAGAAAACCTTGTGTATGTATTACCACTTGATTTTCTTCTCCGCTCACGAAGGTGGGAACCCAGCTTTATGTCTATGTACTTCCTACCTCTCCACCTTTTCTGCTGACCAATTTTTATAAAGAAAAAACCGCCTGTTAGCGGTTAAATAGAAGGTTTGTATTTAAATCTACTTATTTTTAGACTTATAAAATTGGGCATACAATAACCTAAGTATTAACTTTCTATTACTGCTAGTCAAGGGATTAACTAAATCTAAGAGCATTCTTTCTTTAGACAACTTGAATATTAAATTCGTGGCTGGGAGCACTGTATGCTATTTGAACTTTTCTTATTCGAACTTGGATTACCCATACAATTGACTATGTGTGCCAATTAGTGCAAATATAATTAACTCTTCACCCCTTTTTAAGTATATGGCTCTTAGATCACCACTTATATTTATGCTCCAATACCCACTGTAAGTGCCTTTTAAGGGATGTGTTCGAAGCATTGGGTTAGTAGGGTCTTCAACAAAAAGTTGCAGGCGTTCATCAAATTGATTTTGAAGTTTTGGAGACATCTTTTTATACTGTTTTTTGAATTTAGGGGTGTATTGAATTTTCATCTAAAGTCATTTTTTCAAATCAGACAAAAAGTCCTCAGCGTTGGAAAACTTTTTGCTAACCTTGCCCTCTTCTAATTCGGCCTCAACCTCTGCAATCAAACCTTCTAACTTAGGTGACATGGGTTCTGGGGCATATATTTCTATTCTTCTTGTTGCTACAATCTGACGTAAGTAAGAGTTAATCAGACTACTTAAGGAAATACCCGCACTTTTCGCAACCTCGGTTGCTTCATTTTTTATTTTTTTGTCAGTTCTGACACTAATCACAGTATCCATACTACAGAGTATATACATTGTAGGTTTTATTGTCAATAGCTGACCGTTTGGTCTCAGACTGGAACTATTTCATCCACGTATTCTCTTAAATTATATTAAGATAAAAATGCTAATATTTGATAATGAACCTCAAAAATGAAAGTTATATAATATACATTGGTACAAAGAATTTTACGGAAACCTATCAAAAGGACAAAGAGGGATGGTTTAAGATCTCTGCAAAGGGAAATAGATTTAATATGACCGCAGAACAAGTACTAAATCATCTATTACCAGCATTTGCAGGAGTTAAATCAAATATAAATGTGAAAGTAGTGCACAAAGATAAATTACCTTAGTTATTATTGGTCTTGGCTGGCCGTTTGGCACCAGGTTAGAAATTATTCTCTCT
>CAZHRD010000012.1:0-10255 GCA_964533985.1 uncultured Candidatus Saccharibacteria bacterium
GCCGGTGCTGGAATCAGCTTCTTATGCTAATACTAATGTCATGGCCGCCCGAGCCGGCAATAGAAGACAAGAAGATGCCGTGCATGAGGCTATTAACGCTGTTTTAGGTGGAAGAATTACTCCGGCTGAAGCTTTAACAGCGGCTAAGGTGGAGTTGTCCAGATAGTTATTGAGCAAGTCTACCCACCCCCTAATTTATTAGTCTCCGTTGTATAATACCCAAGTGAAAATATTAGGCATTGAAACATCATGTGACGAAACCGCTTGCGCCATTGTTGAAGACGGCGTTAAAGAAATAGCCAGCGTAGTAGCCTCCTCAGCCGAGCTTCACGAAAAAACCGGCGGTATAGTGCCGGAAGTGGCGGCTAGAAAACAAGTGGAAAGTATCGTACCGGTTATAAACGAATGCTTAGAAATTGCCGGTATTAAAGATCCCAAAAAAGAAATAGACGCGGTGGCGGTCACATATGGCCCCGGTTTGATAGGCTCTCTTTTAGTTGGCGTGGAGGCGGCTAAGGCGCTAGCTTATATTTGGGATAAGCCCCTCATTCCTGTTAACCATCTCATAGGTCACATATATGGTAATTTCGTGGAAAACGACAGGTTAGAGGAGCTGGAGCTTCCAGCGGTGGTCCTAGTGGTAAGTGGTGGCCACACTGATCTGGTGGTTATGTATGGGCATGGCCGGTTCGAATATTTAGGTGGCACGGTTGACGATGCCGCCGGCGAAGCGTTTGATAAGGTGGCTCGTTTGTTGGGTTTATCCAAATATTTAGGTGGAGCCCAGTTGTCAAAAAAAGCAGCTGAGTGTACTGACAACACTCTTTCCGGGAGACTTCCCCGGCCCATGTTAGACCGGGACGATTTTAACTTTTCTTTTTCAGGACTTAAAACGGCCGTAAAAAGGTTGGTCGAAAATGAAGATTATCCTACTGATGTGGTGGCCTGTGAATTTGAGGAAGCGGCCATAGACGTATTGGCGGAAAAGACCATGAGAGCCGCTAAAAAAGCTAAAGCCAAGTCTATTTTATTGGGTGGTGGCGTAGCGGCTAATCAAAAACTAAGATCAAGGATCATATTCGAAGCCGAGGAGCTTGGTGTGCCAGTGTTCGTACCGCCTCACAAGTATTGCGGGGACAGCGCAGTTTATATTGCTTCGGCCGCTTTTTTTAATAATCACCCGGTTGATATAAAAGATGTCCAAGCCAATCCTTCTTTGGGCATATTAGACTAAGTTTGAGATTTCCATAAATTGTCCACAATTCACAAACACTAAAATGTGTCACTTTAGCACACTGTTGTGCCACGCTCGTGTTACCCCTTGACACAGATGCCGAAAATGTGGAAAACTTGTTTACATGTTCGAGTTTCCTCATATAAGTTCCTTTAATAAGTTAGAAGACGTTATAACCGCCATTAATAATGATGCAGTACCCGCCAAATTTACTTATAGATACCTTGCTAAAATAGGTTTTCCCAGTTCTAAAGATAGAGAATTTATCCCTGCTTTTAAATTACTTGGTTTAATAGATGATCAGGGCCATCCCACCGCCAAATACACTAATTTGAGAGATGTGCAGAGATTCGAGTTGGGGTTAGGGGAAGCTATAGAAGAGGCCTACGCAAAATTATTTGAAACCGACCCAGACGCAAATAATGTGTCAGAAAGTGTGCTAACTGGATATTTTGGAAAACTTACCGGAGGTTCCCATCAGAAAAGTACCATTTATGCCAAAACATTTTTAGAGCTGGTAAGAATTTCCAATTTTGAGCACCAACCCAACCTTGCATTAAACGCGGGAAAAGAGAGTAGTGAGAAAGAGATAAAACCGCAGGAGAGTGCAATGGTCGCGGCCCGTAACAGCACAGGACTAAAAGGTACAAAAGCCGCCAATATAAACCTAAACATCAATTTACCTACAACAACCGATGGAAAAGTATACGAATCGCTATTTAAGCACTTAAAAGATTTAATAACTCCTGAGTAGTGACCAGCTTATGGTCTTTTTCAGCCCGTTTTTTGAGTTCAACCTTACCTTTGGTATTTTTAGAAACCACGGCTCTATAAGGACAACCGATCAAATCGGCATCGGCAAACTTAGCCCCGGCGCTTACATCAGACCTATCATCGAACAAAACTTCAACTCCGGCTTTTTCTAATTTTTCATAAAGCTCTAAAGCCTGCTTGGCCACTTTCTCATCGTCAAGATTCAAACCCACCAAATGAAGTTTATAAGGCGCCACACTTTCGGGCCAGATAATGCCTTTTTCATCAAAGTGAGTTTCTACAATGGTAGCTACCGATCTTCCCAGACCAATGCCGTAAGAACCCATCCACACCGGCTTGTTAACCCCGTCCTCATCAGTAAAATCGCCACCTTGAGGTTTAGAGTAGAATTGATCAAGTTTAAAGCAATGACCCCACTCGATCCCGGCAATCTTTCTTAACTTACCCTTTTTACATTTGGGACAGATCTCTCCTTCTTTTACCTCACGGATATTCATGAATTTAGGTTCGGGCACGTCGCGGCCGTAGTTTAGATTATACAAATGAAGTCCGGACTTATTGCCGCCAGCCTCAAAATTAACTCTGTTTTGGCACGAATGATCGGCCACCAGCATCACATTTTCAGGTAAGCCCACCGGCCCCGCAAAACCTACTTTGGCCCCGGTCAGATCAAAAATATCTTTTTCTGACGCCAATTCCACCTCTTTAGCTCCCAGATTATTTTTCAGTTTATTTTCATCAATATCAAAGTCACCCCTGACCATGGCAGCTACGAATTTGCCGTCCGCTTTGAAAAGAATAGTTTTGGTGGTGACATGGATTGGTACGCCCATGTTTTTGGCAAGCATCTCGCAAGTAACCGCCGTATCATCCCAGTATTCTTTGACTTCTTTTTGTGCTTTATCTTCCTCATAAACTTCGTAGATGGAATCAACCTTATCAGCATGGGCGGCATAATCACATTTGTCACATAGGAAGGCATAAGTTTCCCCGGCGGGGGACTCCACAATAAATTCATGATTATAATCTCCGCCAATGGCGCCACTCTCAGCTAAAACCGGATAGGCCACCAAGTCCATCCGTTTGGCAATTTTTAAATAAGCCTCATAGAATTTTTGGTACGATTTTAGAGCGTCTTCTTCGGTGCGGTCAAAGGAATAGGCGTCCTTCATGATAAATTCGCGTACTCTTAACAAACCACCGCGTGGTCTTTTTTCGTCCCTGAATTTGCCGACAAACTGGTGCACATAAAATGGCAGATCTTTATAAGACGGCGAAAACTGTTTAAACATTTCCACCATTAAACCCTCAGCCGTAGCGCCTAAAGCAAAAGTCGCCCCGTGATGGTCTTCGATAATATGCATCTCGTCACCAAAGGCTTTGTCCCTATTAGTGGACTTCCAGATCTCAATGGGATGAAAAATAGGGGTGTTTATCCTTTGACTGCCAACCACGTTCATTTCCTCGTCAATAATGTCCATGACTTTTTGCCAAACCCGGTATCCTAAAGGTAAGAATACGTATCTACCGGCAGAAAGCTGTCTAATAAAGCCTCCTTGGTGCAAAAGTTTGTGACTGGTGGATGTAAGGCCGCTCGGTACACTTTTTATGGTTTTTCCAAACAGGTTCGAATAAAGCATATGTACTAATAAGATATACCTGCTAATGTTTGTGGTTGTCAAGCAAAATTGTATAATGACCTGGTATGGAAATGCCGGAAATGCCAAAAAAGTACAATCACGGTGAGATAGAACCTCAAATTTATGAGTTTTGGGAGAAGCTGGGTGTGTTCGCACCGGAAAAATCGGCCGAAATAAGAAAAAAATATAAGCACCCTGTAAAAAAAGAGACTTTTTGTGTACTGATGCCGCCTCCCAACGCCAACGCGCCTTTACATTGTGGTCACGCCACCTATGCTATTCAGGACCTAGTGACCAGATATAAAAGAATGCAAGGTTTTCAGTCTTTATACGTACCGGGAACCGATCACGCCGGCTTTGAAACTCAAGTGGTTTACGAAAGGCAACTTAAAAAAGAAGGCAAGAGCCGGTTTGATTTTGATGCCAAGACTTTATATCAGGACATTTTGGCATTTGTGTTAAAGAATTCGGATCTGTCTATTAAACAGCTGAAGAAACTGGGTATGAGTGCCGACTGGAACCGCAATACTTTCATGTTGGAAGATAAGGTTTTGAATCTGGTCCTGGATACTTTCAAGAAGATGAACCTCGACGGGTTGATCTACCGCGACGTTTACCTGGTGAATTATTCGCCTTATCACGGTACGACTTTTAGCAATTTGGAAACAATTCATATTGAGAGTGTGTCGCCGTTGTATTACGTGAAATACAAGCTAAAAGATGGGGATGGCCATGTGACGGTAGCCACCACTCGGCCCGAAACTATTTTTGCCGATGTGGCTATAGCTGTTAATCCTAAAGACCACCGCTATAAAGATCTGGTTGGAAAGTTGGTCCTTAACCCTCTAAACAACAAAGAAATCCCGGTTATCGAAGATGCTTACGTTGATGTTGAGTTTGGCACCGGAGCTTTAAAGATCACCCCCGGTCATGATTTCAATGACTATGAAATAGGTAAGGCTCACAACTTGGAGATGATCTCAGTCATAAATCTTGACGGCACTATGAATGAGTACGCTAAGTCGGAAGACGCGGACGTGACCGGCATGACGGCTGACGCCGCTAGAGAGAAAACCGCTAAGATCTTACAGGAAAAAGGACTTTTAGAAAGAATCGACGATAAATATGTCAACAATGTGCTGGTTGATTACAAAGACCAAAAACCAATCGAACCTATGTTGCTGCCAAATTGGTTTATAAAAATGGATGGACTGGCCAAAGAAACCGCCAAAGCGGTGGAAGAGGGAAGGGTTAAATTTAACCAGGAAACGTGGAAGCGGGAAATGCTTAGATGGTTGGAAAATATCAAGGATTGGCCTATCAGCCGCCAGATTGTGTTTGGTATCAAGATCCCGGCCTGGTACGACGTTGAGAAAAATCCTAATCTGCATGTGGTGTTTTTGGACAAAGAAGGTCAGCACCACGATGGTTTGATCTCGGAGCTTCTCAAAGACTATGATCTGTCAGAAATCGAAGCCGGTTTGCAAAAACTGATCGCGCCTTTGGAAGCAAAATATGAAATTTCCCAAGAGAAACCAGGTCAAAACTATATTCAGGAAACCGACACCTTTGATACCTGGTTTAGTTCCGGACAGTGGCCATTAACCACCCTAGGCTACCCGGACGGAAAAGATTTTAAAAAGTTTTTCCCCACCAGCTTTATGGATTCCATGTGGGACATCTTATTTTTCTGGATCGCCCGCATGATCATGTTCAGTCTGTATCTCACCGGAGAAGTTCCCTATAAAGACGTTTTCATTCACGGTCGATTAAATGATGCCGAAGGAAAAAAGATGAGTAAAAGCCGGGGTAATGTGATCGACCCGATTGAGTTTGTGGAGGAGTATGGTTCCGATTCCTTAAGAATGGGCATTTTAGTGGGAGGAAATATGGCGGCTAAGAACACCTCTTTAAGTGAAGATAAGGTAAGAGGTTACAGGAATTTTGCTAATAAAATCTGGAACATGGGACGATTTATGAACATCATGTTTAGTAATTATGAGGGTAAGGTAGATCTGTCGGCTTATAAAAAAACGGATAAGCATTCGGAACAAGACAAGGGCCTACTGACTGATTTGGAGATCTTAATAAGAGAAACAACTGAGGATCTAGACAATTACAATTTTAAAGAAGCCGGTGATAGCATTTACCATTTTGTTTGGCACAGACTAGCGGATGAATATATAGAGTATGTTAAGAATTCGGAAAATAAAGATATAACTTTAGGTATTTTAAGACACGTGTTTATGAGCAGTATAAAGCTTTTACATCCTTTTATGCCGTTTGTAACCGAGAAAATATGGGAATTTATACCGGAAAATAAAGAAGGGCCGTTAATTACAAGTAATTGGCCCACGGTTTAAGTAAGTTTTAGTTCTCTTTAATTGGTTCACCCTTTGATTCCTGACCACCTTCTCCGCCCTCAGCGTCCTCTTCACCCGGTTCCTTTTCTTTGGTAGCTTCTAAGTCGGCCAAAGCCGCAGCTTCGTCGATTTCTTCCTCAACCTCTTCGAGCATTTGTGCATAATCTAGTTTGGCTACAATCTCATCGGGTTCTATACCCACAATTTCAACCTTTTCTCTATCGTATTCAAGGTCAGCGATAGTGATGACACTGTCCATGTCCACTAGTTTTGTAGCGTCAATGATAAAGCTTTCCGGAAGATCGGTAGGTAGCGCCTCAACTTCTATCTCATTTAAAAGTGCTAACACCAGGGCCTCACCACCCTTAACAAGTTCATTCAGTTCTTCATTAATAACCTCCACCGGAATATCAGCGTTGATTTTCTCTTTAAGGTCAACCTCGTAAAAGCCAATGTGTATAGGTTTTGAGGTTATGTGATGGATTTGCATGTCTTTGACCAGAACAGGATGTTTTTTGCCGTCAACCTCAATATAAATAACGCTAGTTTCACCGGCTTCTTTAAACACTTTCACAAAGCTGTTGTAATCAACCACAATCGGCATGGATTCCAAGCCTTTGCCAAATATAACAGCCGGTAGTAACCTCTCATCCCTAAGGAGGTTATTCTTTTTTCCAAATATTTCTCTTTTTTCTGCTTTTAGTTCCATATGATTTCGACTTAGTACTTTAAATAGGAAACGAGTGCCATTTTACTGTAGATTGTTGATAGAAGCAAGCTTTACTCTGCGGTTCCGTCTGTTTCAACCGTGTCAGTGGTATCTGCGGTGGAGTCGGCGTCAGGCAGAGCGGGTCCCGCTATGGCAGGAGGATTAGCTGTGGTGAGGTCTATTTCGTAAACTTTGCTTCCGTTTAACAAGTACATCTTGGTTTCGTCAGCGTTAACAGTAATGCTTTTTATATCCGACCATGATGTATTGTCATCAGCTTTAAGCTGTTTTACAAATTTACCTTTGGTATCCAAAACCACCACGCGGTTGTTTCCGGCATCAGCCAGATAGATATAATCAAAATTAACATCCACGGCCAGATCGGTGATATTGCTTAGAGGTGTATCCAGTCCGGTAATACTGAAATTGGTTTTTTCTCCTTGCGTAAAGACCACTAATTCATTCTGAGCCGAAACCACGTAAATGCTGTAGGCCACGGTGATATTCTTGGCGCCGGTTAGGGAAGCATCCTCGCCCCAAGTTGAGCTGGTAATTTCGTCCCCGGAAGTCACATACTTAATGATCTTACCGCCTTCGATCGAATAAATATTTCCTAGGTATCTGCTGGCCAATGAGGTTTTGACATCATACGTATCAGTTACAGCAGAGGTGCCTAGGTCATAGACCTTGTAGCTTTCGTTATCGGCAAAGTTTAACTTGCCATCATAATTAATGGCGCTATTAATACCCAAAAAAGCTTGTTCTTTTGCCACAAATTTAGGTGTGTTGATATCGGAAGCGAAAATCTTACCCGAACTCTTATCAGTTACAGCTAGCGTGTTGGCGAAGGCCACAATGTCTGAGGGTACGGCATTTTCATCGGCTAGTTTTAGGTCATAGAAAGGTTGGGCATTGACCCTGGCAATTTTGTTAACTGCATCCTGATCTGTAAGGACTTCTTCTTTCACCTCCGGTTTTGGTTGGTCTTGCGCTACGGGAGGTTCCGGAGTTTCTTTTTTATTAAATTCTTTTGGAACGAATAAGGATGAGCCGGTTTGGTTTTGTCCTTCCCCTTGTTGGTCAGAGTTTGCTCTGTTATTTCTCACCAAAAGAGTGATAAACACTGAAAATGTGAGTAGGATGGCAGCTGCGATCGTAAGAGTTTTTGTGTTGATCTTTTTTCCTCTTTCTGACCTTAGTTTTATGTTAGGCTGATCTTTTTGTATTTCCTTTTTGGCTCTGAGTTTTATTTTTGGTTTTATGCCTCGGCTCGAAGGTGTGGTTTGCATGACAATGGGTGCGTCCGGTTGAGCGATGGTTTGAGTCTGTGGTTGTGGTGCTACCGGTTGGGGCGTTGGAGTGGGCGCTGGAGTAGGTGCTGGCATGGGCGCGGCAGCAGGCATGGACGACATTGAGGGTTGGGCAGTAGGTTGTACCATATTTTGTGAAGCCGGCATAAAAGGTTCATCCACCAAAGACTGAATGGATTGTTCTTTTTGTTTTTTCTTGGCTTTTTCTGAAGGTCCTTGGAACACGCCTTTTAGTTTACCAGACTTTTTGTCGGCTTTAACACCAAAATCTATTTGTTCATCTTCGGAAAATTCTTCGTCAACCGAAAACTTTAAAATAATACTGGCAAATCCGGGTTCCATATCATTGGAAGACAGGGAGGCGTCTAAGAGTTTTTCAGGCGGATATTTTTCAGCGAACTTCTCCGTATTTAAAACAATAACATCGCCGTTTTTGACTACCCCGGAGGCTACAGAGAAGTTACCCTCTGAAGTAGAACTTACTTCTTTGATCTCTCCGTCGCGCATCAAAAAGCTTTTGCCCTTACCGTATTGCACCATGTACAACACATTTCCCCACAAAACTCCGGCCACTATATTGAAACCGGCTTCCGCGGCTCCCTCTTGTTTAGCACCGGGTGGTTGCGTGCTCACGGCTTGAGCTGTAAGGTTGGCCACCTTATCGTTAATGTTAACAATAGCTTTCTCTAAAGATTGAATAGGCGAAATATTCTCCGAGTGATAATAAGAATCGTACAACACATCATTAATGACGTTAGTTATCAACGGAACATTTAAAGGTACCGGGCTAGAAACATCAAAGGCAGTGTAAATGCTACCCTTCTTCAAAACCAAATCTCTTTCGGGCGGTTCAATAGCAATGCTGCTTGAGAAAACGGTTTCGTTCTCACCTAGGATGGGTATCAGTTTTTGTGTCTTGGCAGTTAGTTTTTTATTCATGTTACAAAATAGTAGCTACTGTAAATAATAATAACAATAAAGTAGCTAAAAAGAGACCATAAGCAAACGATCTGAGAGCAAAGGAGGCCTCGGTCTTGAAACTCTTATTTAGAAGACGGACCTGTCTGACTAGTAAAAATGCGTAAATCAGGTAGATAAATAGTACGAACGCTAAGAACGCCTGGAGAACCATCTCCAATCCGTGCAAATTTAAAAATGTATCAAAAAGATCAATGTTCATCATGTTTCTTTCTATAATCGGCTATGAGATCAGATAAAATATCCTGTATCTTGGCCGGGTCAGCTATATTCTCAAATTCCAACTCTCTTTGTTCAGCGGCGGTTTGGATGGTGACGCTGCCGAAATTAAAAGTGGTTTGGAGGGCTCCGCTGATGGTATAAGTGATATCCTCCACATTCCTTAAAGGTGCGTCGGTGATGTTTCGGTGCAAAAGATGATCAAAATCCATATCCACAATTCTTTTGTTAGTAATGATATTGATATTGAAAAACCAGTTTATAAAGCGTTCGAACATAAACCCGAAAGTGAAAAGGTACCAGAAAGCGTTAAAGATAAAGACGAGTTTGGGCTCGACCAAGGCGGGATAATGAGCACTAGCAAAAACAAAAAAAGAATTGAAACCGGCCGGAGCTAATAAAAGAAATAGTGAAAAAAGGACCCAGCCCACGTTGGTAATAATGGCTTTTCTAAGAATGTATAGTATCTCTTCGTCGTGGTCCTCACCTTCAAAAGAAGTGTTGGCTGGTTTTTTGATAAAGGAATTGGTCCATGTCCTGAGCATGCAGTTATTATAGCATCTGTGCGTGGTGGATATAGCTACGGGGGTTGATGGGTGGCTTAAATCTAGTCTTCCTTCTCAAAATCAAACAATTTTGATCTAATAGCCACATATGACGGTGCGCGTAAGTTAAACACGGTCTTAAAAGTAGGACCGTCTATGGAAACTGAACCGTTGTCGGTTTGAAGCGTCACTTCAGATGTATAACCACCGTTACTGATATCCACATCTATGCCGGAAACCTTCTTATAACTCTTACCGTATTTACTGGCCTTGTCGCGCATTTCGTTCAATGAATAAGGATCTCCGCCCCAGCAACTGGTAGTGACAGGAGAAATGTGATCTCTTTCACTGCTCGAACCTTTGGTCCAAACTACCCAAGCGTTTATGATGTCGGCCATTTCCTCATCATCTAACCAAGGGTGGGGGCGACCACAGTTGCTACTATCATTGTAGCTTTTGGTGTACCAGGCTTTTCTAAACCAA